>JAQIBR010000248.1 GCA_027858955.1 Bacteroidales bacterium | reverse complement strand
ATGCAGGATAATGGATATGTTGATTTTGAAGAAGACGAAGAAGAATGGGGAGAACGAAGACTCAGTTGCGATGATGCGATGATGGACTTTTACTTTGTTGAAGGGAAATTACAAGCTGTTAACTGGGGTGTCTATATCAAAGACGACGGAACAATAGATAGAGACGTGTAGGAATTTCCTGAACGTGGATGGTGTACCAGAATTTCTTCTTTTAAATAATTCCTATCAAGATGTGTGTATATTTCGGTTGTGATAATCGACTCATGTCCAAGCATTTCCTGTACAGCTCGTAAGTTAGCGCCTCCTTCAACCAAATGAGTGGCAAAACTATGGCGGAAAGTATGTGGACTGATATTTTTATGAATACCTGCTCTCGCTGCAAGATCTTTGGTAATTATAAAAACCATAGTACGTGTAAGTACTTTTCCTCGCCGATTTAAAAATACATAATCTTCATAGCCTCTCTGAATATCAATATGATTACGCGATTGATTTACATATATTGAAATTTGTTTTAGCGCCTGAGATCCTATTGGAACTAGTCTTTCTTTATCACCTTTTCCTGTCACACGTATAAATCCATCATCTACATAAATATTCGAAAGTTTAAGATTTACTAATTCACTAACTCGTAATCCACATCCATAAAGAGTTTCTAACATTGCCTTATTGCGTTCTCCCTCAGCTTTGCTTAAATCAATTTGATTAATCATTGCATCAATTTCTTTCATCGAAAGTGTTTCGGGCAATTTAGTTCCTAGCTTGGGCGAATCAAGTAATTCTGTTGGATCGTTTTTAAGATAATTTTCCAAAATAAGATATTTGTAAAACGCCTTAATACCTGAGATTACGCGAGCTTGTGAGCGAGCGCTAAGTCCCAGTTCTGAAACCCATTGCAGGAAATCTTGTAAATGTTTTAATTCAATATTTTGTGGCTGAATTTCCAACTTACTGACTTCCAGAAAGCTAATAAGTTTTTCTAAATCACTTAAATAGGCATCTATGGAATTGCCCGAAAGAGATTTCTCCAAACGCAAATAATTTTTAAATCCTAATATATGTGATTTCCAAGCCGACATCGCCTTCCTTTTTAACAAATGTATGAATTTATTTGATTGATAGTTTAGGGCAAACGCTTCTTAAAAATATGCATAATTTATTATCATAAATAAATTGTTAATTCACCTTAAATCAAGGTGTTCATCTCTCAAAACCATTTGAGACTCTTCGCTTTGGATTTATAACCGCTATGTCCGCAAAGATAGCGCTGCCAAAGGCATCCCTTCGGAAAAAGCTCGCTATTTTATTAATGATTGATTTTTAACATTTTGCGTTCATTGCGGATTCCTTAGCGTCATTGCGGTTAAATATGAGGCATTTGCCCTGATTGACAATTCCGCTTTTTCAGCATAAATTTTATTGTATATTTGTTTTTTAACCAAGTATTTAATTTTAATAATTTAATTATGAAAAATGTATTAATTTTTATTGGGCTAATTGGATTTGGTTTGTTAATTCAAGCTTGTGATAATCAGGTGGATAGCAAAAGTACTGAAGAAGCTAAAATACCTGTCGAATGGTCGAAAAATGCAGTTATTTACGAAGTAAATGTTCGACAGTATACCGAAGAAGGTACTTTCAAAGCATTTGAGGCAGAATTGCCAAGATTGAAAGAATTGGGAATTGATATTTTGTGGATGATGCCTATTCATCCAATTGGACTCCTAAACCGTAAAGGTGGTCTGGGATCATATTATTCTATTCAAGATTATACAGCTGTAAATCCTGAATTTGGAACAATGGAAGATATGCAATCGCTGATTGCCAAAACTCATGAATTGGGAATGTATATAATTTTGGATTGGGTAGCCAATCACAGTGCCTGGGATCATGCCTGGGTTACGGAACATCCTGAGTATTATGCAAAAGACAGTACAGGTGCAATGATCTCGCCTTTCGATTGGACTGATGTTGTAGCTTTTGATTACGACGATGATGGATTGCGTGAAGCTATGAAAAAAGATATGCTATTTTGGATAAGAGATATGGATATAGATGGATTTAGATGTGATGTAGCAGGTGAAGTTCCGACCGATTTTTGGGAAGATGTTCGTAGCACATTAGACGAAGTTAAACCTGTGTTTATGTTAGCCGAAGCAGAAAAATCAGAATTGGTAGAGAAAGCTTTTGATATGGATTATGGTTGGCATCAGCATCATTTAATGAATCAAATTGCCAAAGGTGATATTGATGCAAATGAAATGAATGCCTATTTTGATAAATTAGATAAAGAGTATGCTGAAAGAAGCTATAAATTGTATTTCACCTCTAATCACGATGAAAATTCTTGGAATGGAACTGTTGAAGAACGTTTAGGCGATGCTGCAGATGTACTATCTGTTTTAAGCTTTACGGTTGGTGATATGCCATTGATTTATAATGGTCAAGAATCAGGATTAAACAAGCGTTTACTGTTTTTCGAAAAAGATCAAATTGATTGGGAAGGCTATAGCAAAACGGATTTCTTTAAAAAACTGACGAGTTTAAAGCATACTGAGGAAGCTTTATGGAGTGGAACTTATGGAGAGCGTTTTGTTCGCATTTCAAGTTCAGCTGATGAGCAAATATTTGCTTTCGATCGTGGTAATGTAAGAGTTATTTTGAATCTTTCTGACGAAGATAAGACTTTTAGTCTGAAAAATGTTGATTTTGAAGCTTACGAAACCTATATGCAAAAAGGCTTTGATGCAAATTTTGTTGAAAACGAAATTACATTAACTGCGTGGGGTTATGCTGTTATTATAAAATAGAAATGAGGCTGTCTAAAAAGTCCTTAGTGTACCTTCGTGTATCCTTAATGCGACTTTGTGGTAAAACATAAATAGCTGAACCACAAAGGATCACAAAGTTCACACAAAGCAAATAATAAAGTTTATTACACATTTTTAGATAGCTTCAGATTATAAAAAAGGGAGCCAATATCGACTCCCTTTTTCTTTTTAATCGTTTTTGATAAAGCGATCTTGGAAAATTACTTCCTCATAATAGTAAAGCCTTAGCAAATAAATCCCGTTCGGTATATCTGCTATATCAATGGAGTTGTCTTGTGTTCTAAATAACACTTTGCCGTTGATATTCAGTATCTCTACGATCTGATCATCAATTTTGTTTTGGATTTGAATTCTGTTTTTAGCGGGATTTGGATAGATAACAAAATCAGGTGAATCATCAGAATTCAGTATTATATTCGATTTATCCGTTTGATTTATAGCATAACCATATAGAGCTATCTCATTAATCTGCGCATATATTGTATTATACATTGAGAATAACAAATACCGGCTAGTTGTGTTTAAGTCAACTTCTTTCCATTTTTTAAAAGAAGAAGTCGTATATGTAGCAATTTCGATCCAATGATCTGGTTTTCCGGAAGAAATATTGAGATCTGCAGTAAATTTCATATCATGTAAGAATGCGAAATCAATAAAATACTCTTCACCCAAATCTAACATAATGTGGAAAGGACTATTAGAAATATGTTTGGAAGGCAACCAACTTTTACTCTTTGGTTGTTTCTTTGAGAAAGGATCTCTTTTTTGCTCATTCACTAAATAGAGAGGGCTATATCGCGAACCTCCATCCACTAAATCAGTAATCATATATTTTTTTAAAGTAATTCGCTCGGAGTCGCGTGGAGGTAAACCTTCATCCAAATAACTTATTTCAACTCCATTAATCTTTGAACTATTTAGAATTTGTTGAAAATCCAGATTTAGAATTTGATCTTCTACCAAAACATCAAAGCTCTGCACATTTGCTTCATAGGCAGCATTTTGGTAAATGTTGAAATTATATAGTACTTTTTCATTTTCGAGAAATACATTGAAAGTTCCTTTTATTCCGGCATCTACTTCTGTGTTTCGTTCAGCAAAAAATAGTTTTACTTCATACCGACCCTTGGCTGATAGAGGAAAAGCAAATTGCATTTCTGTGTCTCCTGCTTTATCGTAGCGAAATGGTCCAAAAAGCTTATTGGGAGCTGATGTATTATTTGTTCCATCCCAAGACCAACTTCCTGTTCTAGAAAAGTAAGTTGTACCATAAACGGGTGAGTCAATATCTGATTCCCAATTGATTGGCTCTGCTAAAATTTCAG
>JAQIBR010000200.1 GCA_027858955.1 Bacteroidales bacterium | reverse complement strand
TTTAGCATAAACATAACCACTCTCGATTGGCCTATTCCACCTCCTATGCATTGAGGTAACTGATCATTCAACAAGAGAGAATGAAAATGAAGATTTTTTCTGTCCATAGCGCCTCTTTCCTCCAATTGATCTAACAAAGCCTTTTTATCAACACGGATACCCATAGAAGAAATCTCAAAAGCAGATTTCAGAATAGGATTCCAAAAAATTATATCTCCATTCAATCCTTTAAATCCGTCTTCATTTTTTGTACTCCAATCATCATAATCTGGAGCGCGACCATCGTGAATTTTTCCATCGCTTAGTTTTCCTCCAATACCGATAATAAAAACAGCGCCGAATGTTTTTGCAATTTCTTCTTCACGTTTTTTACTGTCAAGCAAAGGATATTTTAAGAGCAATTCTTCAGCATGAATAAAGGTTATTTTCTCTGGCAGAACAGGCTGAAGTATAGGATTCATTAGTGCAACTTGTTTTTCTGTAGTTTTTAGAGCCTCATAAATTTGCTTTACGTGCGTTTTCAAAAAAGTTAGGGTTCTATCTTTCGGAGCAATGCTTTTTTCCCAATCCCACTGATCAACATATATAGAATGAATAGGACTATAATCTTCATCGGGGCGGATGGCTCTCATATCCGTTAATATACCTAGACCAATTTCAACCTCCAGCTCCTGAAGTCGTATCCTCTTCCATTTTGCCAAGGAGTTAACGATTACTGCCCTTTGTTCTTGTAAGGCTTTAACAGGAAACTTAACAGTTCTTTCTGTTCCGTTTAGGTCGTCGTTAATGCCTGTTCCGTCAAGGACTGCAATTGGCGATGAAATTTTAGTCAATTTTAGTTGTTTTGATAATTCTTGTGCAAAGATTTCTTTTACGAAACTGATTGCCTCTTCTGTTTTTAAAAAACCGTTTTTCATTTAGTGTATTTTAATTGATTATTTTTTTGACATAAAAAAAGCCCGCTCTTAGGGCAGGCTATGACAATAGTATTATTGCGACCTGCTAAGGATGCGTATTATTATTTGTATTTAAATTTATCTGTATCATTTTCCCATTGTGTTAAAACAAAAAAAGCCTTCCGAAATTCAGAAGGCTTGTCAATTTGTATATTTTATGTTATTTACAAAATAGCTCTTCCGATCCGCAATAAATTATTATTGGAATTATTATTAGAAAGATTATTTTGTAATGTTTTCATTTACTATCTGTTTCTTGCTTACAAATGTAGACTATTTTTTGATTTATCAAAGAAAAAGCGAATTTAATTTTCCAAGAGTAGATGAAGGTGATGGATAATTCGCGATTTGATACGCTAGTATATTTCGTATTTTTAAAAAAAGATAAAAAATGCCACCAATGCACGAAAACACTAAATTCCACCAAAGAAATATGAGTCCAATTTCTAAGGAACGGGGTTTTATCGGAAATTTTGAAGTCGATGTTTCCTATTAGTAAATTAGGCTATAGGAACAGGAATGCTTGAAAAAGTATTAAGAAGTTTGTTTTTGTAATAAAATGACAAAAAGACGATTAAGCACTTAAAAGGCAAATTGATATTCCAGTTGTACTCAACGGTTTATTATTTAATGTTATCGATATTAGCAAGGGTATTAAAAGTTTTACGCCTGATAACTATTGGTATTAGCAGTTTATTTTGGTGAGATTTGGTGGTTTAGTGATTTGGTGGCAAAAATCATTTCCAGCGCATTAAATAATGAAAAAGCCAAGGTGATTTATTTTCCAGGTGAAAAACCAAGAATAAGTTTCGACTCAATAGACGCTTTTAAGAATTGAGATAAAGCAATAATCGCGTCTTCTTCTTTGGCGTATTTTAGAAATATCTTTAATAAGGCAGTAAAACTTACATCTTTGTTAAGCAGCGTTTCAATAAGCTCAACATGTGCATATTTTATATCTGTAAATCGCACTTTTCCAGTTTCTTGCTCTCGGTGTAAGCAAACAAAATATTGACTCTCGTCTTCAATTGTAATCTTTGATGCATTTTTTAAATGAACAGGATAGTTCATCGATAAAATCACAAGTTCTGGATTTATTACTAAAAGATTGGTACTCAATACACCTTTGCCCGTATAATTTGGAATTTCCTTGTCTTCCATCATAAAGATTTCTACTTCATACCATTCCATCATCAATAAATCAGACAGAAAAGGATATTTAAATAGAAGGTGATTGTCAGTTTCCAGCATATAATCGTGCAACTCTTTTGGCATTTGCCCTACCAATGGAGATTGACAGCGGTGACTACTGAAAAACTCATGAACCAAGTCATCCCATTCTTTTTCTTCTAATAGATTAGAAGTAAGAGGATATGCAGACTGCAAGCTATCCTCAACAATACTGTATATCAAATTCCTGTATCGACCAACGTTTTTTTTAATTATCCCAGGTATCGGAATATATTCGCCGGTACGGCAAAAATGTGCAAGATCGTTTTGGTATTTAAAGCTGGGATTAGGAAATTGCATGGTGTGCAGTTTTAAGAGCGTTTATTTTAATTGATTTTATTCGATCTAATTCTTGTTGCAATTCGGGAAGTTCGGGAATATTGAAATCTCTTTCTAAAAGAACCGGAACATCACGCTGAATGAGCCTTATTGTATAATCAAATAATTCATAAACGGGATCGATAATGGCTTCGCCATGAGTGTCGATGATCAGGTCATCAGCAACTTTTGTATGCCCTGCCATATGAATATACTTCACTCTATTAAGCGGAAGCTGCTTAATAAAATCCTGAGGATTATATTGGTGGTTGAAAGAATTTACATATACATTGTTTACATCCAATAATAAATCACAATCTGCTTCTTTTACAACAGCACTGATAAACTCCAATTCACTCATTTCTGCTGCTACAGGAGTGTAATAACTTACATTTTCTATAGTAATTCTTTGCTCTAGAAAATCCTGAACTTGTTGTATCCGAAGAGCAACATGCTTCACTGCATCATCAGTAAAAGGGATTGGTAAGAGATCGTACATATGCGCATTGTCGCATTTCGAAAAGCTTAAATGCTCGGAATAAACAAGGGGTTTATACTCTTGTATAAATTTTTTCAACCCTTTTAAGAAATCATAATCCAACTCATCGGGACTACCAACAGAGAGCGATAGGCCATGAGTAAAAAGCGGATATTTTTCAGTAGCTTCTTTAAAAACCTTTTTCCAATAACCACCAATCCCCATCCAGTTTTCGGGCGCCACTTCAATAAAATCTGGATTCAATTGATTTCCAGATAGGAACTCATCCGAAAAATCTTTTCTAAAACCTACTCCTACCATTGTTTAAACATTTTAAAAAAGGGGCCTTTAAAAAACATAGTATTCTATGATTCTGTCACACGTTGAGGGTAGTCGAAACATCTTCTATTCTGCATTGAAGATTCTTCGGCTACGCTCATTATGACTCGATAATAGGCTCTTTGAGAGCCCCTTTAATCAATTATTCACTAATTATTTATTCTATTCACCCTTTTTCTATGCTTCACCACATTTGCCTTCGCCGCATTTAGCTTCTTTGGTTTTGGATTCAGCTTTGGCTTTTACGGCATTTGCTTTTTTGGTGCTGTCATTTTTTGTTTTATCAGCTTCGCCGCATTTTCCTTCACCACACTTAGCTTCTTTCGTTTTAGCTTCGGTGGAAGTTTTAGTTGTTTTTGCTTTAGTTGCTTCTTTTGTTTCTTCACCGCATTTGGCTTCAAATGTATTGAATGCAAAATCGGTATTGTTTAAAAGCTTGGCGCGAATTTCTGAACCGCTACCCAATTCATCAAAAGTAAGTGCGCTTGATGCATTTACACTAAATGCCGAACCAGTTATGATTGCTCCTGCTACTAAAACGCCTCTAAAAATGTTCTTCTTGCTATTTTCCATGATTTTGAATTTTTGTTTGTTGTTATTATTTATTTTGTTTGCAGTAACTGTCGGTGTTTTTATAAAACCTGACAAGAAAATGAAAAATGTTTTTAACTGTTATATAAAGGAATGATAATGATATATATATAGAAGAGTTAAAAATTGATGTTTGGCAGATCAGAAAAAAGAAATATTGCTTTTAGTGAAGATTTTTAGGTAATTCCAATGCTAATATATTCTGATTTTGTCTGGTAGGATCTAGAGTGATCTGTATTGAATAGCGCAGAATTAACTGATATAAAAATGTATTTGGATACTAATCCCAAACATATTTCCAGCTTCCATCAATTTGTTTTTTCCCGGCAGTATGAAATATGCCTACACTTTATAGGGTATGTCCATTTGCATCATTTGCAGAAAAGGAAAAAGCCTATAAGTATATGCCATTTCGCCCGAAAGTGCAACATCAACAAAATCGGGTTTCCTTTCAAGCTTAACATCTTTTAGCGTTTGCTTTTCAAAATATGATTTATATTATTTCTCATTTGAAAATTCAATAATCAGTTTTGAGTATCAGTAGTGAAAAAACTTAATTTCTAAGCCTATTTTGTGATGCATATTTAAGGTGATATATCAAGAAATGAATAAATATTGAAATCTCAGGCAGTTATTTTTAGGCTAATTTGGTTGGTTTCGCAATTTTCAATCGTAAATTATGTACATCAGCACTGTGTTTGAGAAAATCGACTAAAAATATTTGATTTGGTGTTTTTTGTATAATTTTTATATCAAACAGGACAAAAAAACAAGAAAAAACAAAAATTCAGACCTAAATTCTTCTATTCTTAATTTTTTGTTTGCCTAAAAAGTCGATTTTAATTTTCAAACAAAAACAATAAAATTTATATCGCATTTATTTAGGAATTGATTAAAGGCTTATATCATTTTTCAAACTACTCGATTTGAAATGAAGATCCATTTGAGGAAAAGGAATATTGATATTGCTTTCTGCAAACTTGCGATTGATAATTCTACGAATGTCACTTTTCACTTTCTCGATTCTAAAAATATTTTTACTGAAAAATAAAAGCTGAAAATCAAGAGATGAGTTTCCAAAATCCGATAAACGTGCATCAAGAGCTTTGTTGTTCGTAACATCAGAATTCTCAATGGCACTTTCCTTCAAAATTTTTATAACCAAATCAACATCGCTGCCATAAGCTACTCCAACATTAATTTTAAAGCGGGTCAATTGAGATTGATGGCTCCAATTGATGACTTTATTAGTGGTGATTAATGAATTGGGAATAATGATTGAGATTTCATCTCTATTCAGACAATTTGAAGTTCGTAGACCAATATTTTGAATTTTTACAATATCGCCATCAATTTCTAAAATATCACCAACTTTTATCGATCTTTCCGAAAGAAGAATAATTCCTGAAATAATGCCTTCTTAATTACCCATAAAATTAATTTGGTTGCCAGATAGATTAATAAAATTGCAAGCAAAGTATAAACCTTAATCTTATTTTCTCCGATTGAGAGAAGGTCAATCTCCAGAAACTTATTTAATGATTCCATTTAGTTTTTTTTATGATAAAAAATTTGAAGATAGTAGGAATAATTCTATTACCAAATCTAATTTTTAGCTATCGTATTATGTTGTTTGTTTTGTGTACACCGGTATTTTAATAATGAATTTTGTGCCTTTTCCCATTACACTTTCAACGTCTATTTCGCCACCGTTTTTTTCAATAAATTCTTTACAAAGCACCAGACCTAATCCGGTTCCTTTCTCATTATTTGTTCCTAAAGTGGAAATGCTTTGATCGGCTAAAAAGAGTTTAGGCATAGTTTCAAGTGGTATTCCAACACCATTGTCGGAAATTCGAATTTCAACAATCTCACTTGTTTGAGAAGCATCAATTGTAATCTTACCGTTTTCAGGCGTAAATTTAATTGCATTACTAACGAGATTTGCTATAATGGTTTTCATCGTAAACGCATCGGCATAAACAAAAAACTTACCTGAAATATCTGTGTCAATATTAATGCTTTTCTTTTTAGCAATGCCAAGAAGTACGTTTAGTGCTTCAGCGATAAGGTTATTCAGGTTTAAGCTCTCTTTATTTATTTCGATTTTATCTCGCTGTGTTCTTGCCCAAAGAAGTAAATTTTCTAATAAATCAAATGCACTTTTTGACGATTTATCAATTTGAGTAATATATTTTTTTCTTTGATTCTCATCTAAGATTTCATAGTCGCTTACTAATAGATCGGTATAACCAAGAATACTGTTAAAAGGATTTCTTAAATCATGTGCAATAATTGAGAATACTTTATCTTTTGTTGAGTTTATATGTATCAGCTCTGCATTTTTGTTTTTTATAATTGAATAATATTTTTTTTGCATTCTGTAAAACACAAGAATACCAATTATTCCAAAAGCAAGGATAAGAAAGTGGATTATGGTATAAGAGAACATCCTCTCTTTCATAAATTTTAAATATAATGTGGCCGGAAAAGACACACTGATACCACCTCTAATTTCTCCCAATTTATAACCTTGGGCGGCATGACAATCTAAACAGCTATTTTCAATCAATAATGGAGCCATATAACGATATTCAGACACAGTATCATTTTTAACCAGCTCAAGTATTTCTGGTATATTTTCTTCGAATAAATTGAGAGCCTTAGTTTCCCATAAATCTGCTTTATTTGCAGGGCGTATCGGGTTTAAACTGGTAATATGAAATTGAATATCATTATATTTTTCATTAATCTCGGAAATCTGACGAGTCATATATGCCGGATTTATTTTTGTCAATTGCAAACCTTCAAGAGTTACAACATCTCTTAGGGAATCAATAAGATATGGATTTGGAAGAGTGGTTTCAGTAATAGGAGCATATACACCGCCGTGCTCAGAACCCCAAGCTCTAGTCGTCAACATTTGCTCAAAAAACGCTTGCGATTTATTTAAAACAACATCTTGGTTATTAGATTTAAGAATGGAGTAATTCCAAACGAAAGAAGCAGCTATTATTATAGTCCAAAGAAAAATAGACCAAATCAGATGTAATTTTCTCATTGTTTACATATTTTAATCCAAAGTAAGAATAAAAATGATAACAACGAAATTAGATTTTCAAATACAAAAGGTTTAAATCTTTTCTGCCTGCTTGTAATTCGCTGAAAATGTTGTTTTTGGTATCTTCAAACCTATCTTTCACTTCATTAAAAAGGGTTTCGTAATAGTTGATTCCTGTCTTCAGATTTTCCACAAAAGCCAACAATCCGTTTTTTTCTCGGTTTGTCATAGAGGATTTTGTTTTATCAATTTTGGTTTTTAGAAAATCGATATAAAGATTCAGCTCTTTAATAAACATATTCGGGCGGTCGGTACGAGATATCATATTCGCTCTTCCGTAAATATGATCGACCATTTCTTTCAGGCTCATTTTTTTTGAAAAATACGCCATATTTGGTCCCGGACATACTGATACTCCCTCGCTTTCAACTTTAGTGTCTAATTCATTAACCAGCAAAGCAGAAGTTCCCAGTCCGACACAAATACACGATTTTTCTACAATTGCATCATACTTTGTTTTATGTTCGTTTAACGGAAGCGCTTCCTTGTCAAGCTCCTTTAGTTTGATGCGTTGGTATTGACTAGAAGCAGTACAGATGCCTTTTTCGGTAAATTCAGTATTTAATGATACAAATTTTTTGGGGCAATAACTCCCCAGTTTTCCTTCGGCGGCGAGTTTCAGTTTTTCAATATCTTTAGTGTTTCCTCTGAGGCTGTTGAAAGGAACACCTAAAGGAGAAATACCACTTAAATATAAATCGTCTTCTTTTGCGCCTTTTAATAAATCTAATGTTGTATTGTCGATATTAACAACTTCGGGGACTAACATAAAAGGCGTGCCCCAACCGACAGAATCTATTTGATAATGATCAATTAGAAATTGATGCTCTTCTGCAGTTCCAACTCCGCCTTGCGCTGTAATTATAAACTGCACTTTTTCATTTGGTTGGATGCGATTTTTGTTCGAAAGACCTTGTGCCAGAACTTCGTTAGCCAATTGACATAATTTCTCTCTCTTTTCTTTAAATTCTGCCAAAACTGGCCCTAACAAAAATCCTTCGCTGGCAAAAGCATGTCCACCACAATTAAGCCCGGATTCAATTCTATATTCCGAAACCCATAATCCTTTTTTAGCCAGATATTTACCCTGAATTAATGCCGACCGATAATCGCTCACTTTCAGAACAATTTTCTTTTTAATCTCACCGTTTTCATTTGGATAAAAATCTTCAAAATTCTCCATATAGTTATACAATCGAGGATTCATTCCGGCCGAAAGAACTATGGAAGAATGCAAATCACTATTGGCAAAACCTCTTAATGCTGCATGAGCATCATTGTATTCAACGGGTAATTTTTCGCCTTTAAAATAGTTATCCTTATCAACTTTGGTCATAATATTAACATCAATACTACCCATTGATAAATTGCTTTTTATCCAATTTCTAATCTCATCAAGGTTAAAATGTTTGTCAGTAAGATTCTTGAACTCTTGCTTTAAGGTTGAACTGTCGGGAAGCAGATTAAAATAGTCTATTAACTCTTGAGCTTTTTCGCTAGTTGCATTTTTAAATTCTTCAAATTTCTTTTCAGCCAATATTTGAATCAAATTCAAATAAGAAGTAATTCTTTTCGCTCTGAAATCATTTGCTTTATCTGAAATCTCTTCAAAAGGAATATCAAAATTATTGCAATACATTTTTCTTAATTTTTCTAGAAGAATGTCATCCACCAAAGAAATAACAGAATCTATTCCGAGAGGAGAAACTTTTAAAGGAGTATCAATTGTATATCCGATGCCCATTACGGGAATATGAAAGGTATGAGTTCTTGACATAAGTTAATTTCAATTTTAAAGATTGAAAAAAAATAACAAATACGAGACCGTTAAATAGAGAGCCTATAATTATTCTCATTAACACTTTTCGAATTTATTACCATTTTTTTCTAGAATATTTAACGCATATATTCGAATACAAAATTAAAAAGATTTGTGAAACTTAAAAAGAGAAAAAATAGATTTAACAAAATTTTGCAAATGAATGGAATAATTGAGAGAAGGCCCGGTTAAAGGTTGCGATATATATCTGATTATGTGCCGTTTGTAATGATTAAATTATAATGTTTTTAACACGACCAACTTCGCCGGATTCGAGTTGTACCTTTATTCCGTGAGAATGATTGGGCGATTTGGTGAGAATTATTTTCACCGTACCCAATGTTAATTCACCGCTTCTTTGGTGGTGCTTTTGTACAATTTCTACTTCCAGTCCGATTTCGATATTTATTCTATTTCTGCTGTCTTGATTTTGATTTTCCATAAGTCTTCAAATTAACGATCTATAAACTTGATTATCAAGCAATATCGAATTTAAAAATATTTCTAGATATAGGAAATTATACAATTATTTTTACCAATTATGATGAATAAACAATATCAATAAATTTAATTTTATTACAGTGGTGGGATGTGTTAATAAAAATATTAGCTGATAGGTATCTTAATTAGAAAGCAATAAACGCTTCCTGTTGATAAATAAAGTTTTTTATTTAAAAAGCTTAACTTTTGTGGCAATTGGTCCTTTTTGACCCATTTCTACTTCAAAGCTAACAATGTTGTTTTCTTTAATTTCGTCAATTAAATTATTTACATGTACAAAAATGCTTTCATGAGTTTCGGAATCTTTAATAAATCCAAAGCCTTTCGATTCATTAAAAAAAGTAACCGATCCTTTTCTAATAGGATCTGCTTCCGGAAGAGAATCACGTTTAGGAATCCCTATTTCAATATTCTCAGCTTTAATGATTTTTTTCTTTTGCGTAGGATCCGGCGGAGTAGATGTTATCATTCCGCTTTCGTCAACATAAGCCATCATATCTTCCAGGCCGCCTTTTTTCTCAGTTAAATTTTTAGCCTGTTTCTTTGCTACTTTATCTTTTCTCTTCTTCTCTTTTTTATTTCTAACTTCTTTCTTGTTAAATGTTTCTTGTGATCTGCCCATAAATATTTCTTTGTTTTTTTATTAAATTCAGGTTGCAAAGATACTATACTTTTTTGTCAATATTAATGTTTTAATTTTTGCTAACGATTTGATTACTACAAAGGCTGAAAATTATGATATTTTTTTACTGTTTACTAATTAAGCGAAAATAATAGACAACACTTAAACATTATTTAATATTATGAAATTTCGCCTTGTAATAGAAATAAGCTCAATCAATTAGCCTTGTTTAAATAGACTGCTTTTCAAAACAACTTTAACTGGCTTTTGATTAAGTTGAACTTTAGTTTCATCCATAATGCCAGAGCTGCCATCAATAAAATCAGCTCTTAAGCCTTTTTGTATCCTATTATCAATAGCGGTTCGCATTTTACGATAGCGCCAATCAGCTATACACAATTTATTCTCAAACGATCCTAAAATGAGTTCGCCATATGGGGTTTTAAAATATTCTATTTTAATTTCGTTTTGCATAATTTAAAAGCTAAATTATAATAAAGATTAAGGATTGCTAGTTTTTCATAGCATATGTAGTACCACGATTTTTCCCACCAGATTCAATAATTTGATTAGCTTTCAAGTATTGCAAATCCTTTTTAATAGTGTTGATAGAAATTTCGGGCATCCCATTATCCAAATCAGATAGTTTTATTGGTTGATTTTTTTTGATAAAGTTTTTTATTTTCTTTTGTCTTGTGTTTAAGTAGCTTTCTTTTGATTTATATGCGTTGTGTTTTTGTTCAAGTTCGATTGTCAAAGTCCTAATTGACTGTATAAAGAAAAGCATCCATTTATCAACCCTTTCTTCATATGAATGTCTGTTTATCTGACCATCTTTTAATGCTTCAAAATAGGCATTTTGATTTTGCTCAATTAGATTTTCAAACGAAACGTATTTAATAAATGTATAATCCGATTTTAATAATAAATGGCTGGTTAATAAACGTGATAAAGGTCCATTTCCATCTTGAAATGGATGAATAGATAAAAATTCATAAACGAATAGTCCAATTATAATCAAAGGATGTAGAATATCAGAGCATAATTGTTGATTTGTCCAATTTATAATTTCATTCATCTCTTTTTCTACCAGAGAAGGTTCAGTTGTATTAAAAATCATCCTTTGATATCCATCAGGATTGGTTGCTACAAACCTAATCGGGCGACGCTTATATTTACCTCTATGCGCATCATCCTTTGTGCTATATTTTAAAAACCTTTGGTGAAGTTGTTGAATTGATTTTTTTGCTAGCAGATTTTCGGGAGTTCCTTTGAAAATATTTGTCAGAACATCATAATAACCAACAACTTCCTGCTTATCATTAGTCTCTAGTTTAGTGATATCTAAATATTTCAACAAATTTTCAATCTCTACACTAGTTAGCTTAGAGTTTTCAATCCTTGTTGAAGAACCGATGCTTTCAATAGTGGCTGATTTTCTTAATGCCTTAAGAAAATCATTCTCACTTTGCTCAACAATGCTCCATTTTCCTTTAAAAGAGTCTATAACTCCTACAGCTTTTAAAATCAGTTGATTCGTTTGAAAATTAAAGTTTAGTTTACTTTTATATTTATCCATTCTCTATCTTTAATATATCCATTCAAAGATACAAATATAAATATGTTTACAATAATTTTATCCGTAAAATATCTATTTTCTGAAAAAAATAAATTTGTTTCGGTATGGAGCTTAATCGTTTACAGATAATTTGATTATATTAAAACAATAATTAATACATTTGCACGACTCAAAATCAAACCATGATTCAATCACATTTTGGTGAATTTGCAGCCTTATTAACTGCTATTTTCTGGACAGTAACCGCTTTAGCATTCGAAAGCGCAACCAAGCGTGTTGGCCCTTTTGCTGTAAACTTAATTCGTTTGATTTTTGCATTCGTCTTTTTAAGTCTTATGTCTTATTTTAGTCGTGGACTCGCTTTTCCAACAGATGCAACTAGTCATATGTGGTTATGGCTGGGACTATCTGGCGTGGTAGGTTTTATCCTTGGAGATTACTTTCTGTTTGCTTCATATCCGCTGATTGGCTCTCGAATGGCTATGCTAATGATGACTTTAGCTCCTCCAACGGCAGCTTTTTTCGGATGGCTAGCTTTAGGTGAAACTATGAATTTAAAAGGTTTTGCAGGCATGCTTTTAGTAGTTTCGGGGATTAGTATTGCAATTTGGAATAAACCTAATGGTGATAAAAAATCGCGACTAAAGTTTCCGATTAAAGGATTGATTTTTGGATTTATTGGAGCTTTGGGACAAGGAGGCGGTATCGTATTGAGCAAATACGGAATGGGTCAGTATGATGCTTTTGCTGCTACTCAAGTGCGTGTTATAGTTTCTATTATAGGTTTTTCATTAATTATAACCTTTTTGAAGCGTTGGAAAAATGTTACAAAGACTTTTAAGAATAAGCCAGCTATACGAGGTATTATTATAGGTTCTATTTTCGGCCCTTTTCTTGGTGTATCATTTTCGTTATTGGCAGTTCAAAATACAAATACCGGAATAGCTTCCACTATTATGGCCATAGTTCCCGTTTTAATTATTCTTCCTGCTGTTATTTTATATAAACAAAAAGTTAGCCTTGCCGAAATTATTGGTGCTTTTTTAAGTGTATTTGGTGTGGCTTTGTTTTTTATTTAGTCCTGTTCTTGTAGGTTGATAGCAATACTAAATACA
>JAQIBR010000197.1 GCA_027858955.1 Bacteroidales bacterium | reverse complement strand
GAGTAGGACTATCCATAATGTTATTAATTTTCTTTTCATTTTTATTTTGATTTTATATTTATACTATTAATCATTATCACATATAATAACGGATGTACATAGTTGTGTACATTTATCATAATAATATCCTGTAGCACAACTATATCCATATCCATCTTCTCCTACGTCTGGTACATCGTCAACTTTAGTATCTGATGAAAATATTGTTACCGCATCTAAATTTGCTACACTCGTCATTGCTTGTAATTCTGCACTTGTTGCATCATATATTTGAACACCAAAGCCTGCAATATTCTCATTATTTTTACCTTCTACTGTTATTGTAATTGTTGATGTATTTGCAACAATTGGATAAACATGCCAGTATTGAAAAGTCTCACCTGATGAAGGAACTGTATAAGGTATTTCTAATAAAACATCTTCATTTACAGATAATCTATATAAATTATCTGCTGCAATACCAACATAATATGTTTTATTTACAGTTAATCCACTTACACAATGACTAAACCCTATCCATGTATCAATTGGGTAATATACTTCTCCTTCTGTATT
Source organism: Bacteroidales bacterium (assembly GCA_027858955.1). GTDB lineage: Bacteria > Bacteroidota > Bacteroidia > Bacteroidales > UBA12170 > UBA12170. The sequence goes on along the minus strand of JAQIBR010000197.1, from coordinate 16,785 downwards.
GTCTACCCAAACACTACATCTATTCATCGGCCCATTTGTAGTTGTAGTATTTTTCCAAACATCAGTTGTACTTAAAAGTGTATAGTCACCACTACCATCACTATCATAACCAGTATCATATAATTTAGTTCCTAATTCTGAATATTCTTCATGAAAAGTTGCAAACCATACATAAGATTCTGTTGGTGAAGTTGGAGACATAGTACTTATTCTATAGCAATATGTATAATCAAAATATGGTGTCCAACTATAATTAATATCACATCCATCACAAGGTAATTTATTAGCATCATAAGCCCTAAATCCTAATTGACTATCAGGGTATCTTTGAATCCATCTATTTATACCATCATCTGATTTTGGCGATTTATAAAGAATAACTGCATCTATACACTCTTGCAAATCATCAAAAGTACCTGATTCTTGTATTTGCATTTCATCTTGAACATCTGTAAAACTGAATGTAGTCGTATTAGGCACTTGTGCCTGTAAAATAATCCCAATAAAAATACCGATACTTAAAATTAATTTTTTCATCTTCTTCATCTTCTTCTATTGTTCTTTTCCAGTTTTTCTACTCGTTTTTGTAATTTTTTTGTTTGCTCTTTTAAAGCTGCTATTTCTTTTATCAATAAGTCAATATAATTAACCGCTAACATTCCTTTTTCAGTCTCTGTAACTAATTCAGGATTTGTTTTTTGTAATTCTTGAGCAATAACTCCGTATCTTAAATGCCCTCTATCACTTTTTAGTTCAAATTGTTTATAATCTATTTTAACTGGCTTTTTATCAATCGGATAGATTTTAGTTTTTAATCTTCTATCAGATAGCTGAAAATTAGTGGCTGTCATTGTGCTTGTGGCTGTAACCGTACCGGTAACAGATATAGCACTATTAAATTTTGAAGTTCCATTAACAGCTAATCCACCTGCTCCTATTTTAATTCCGCGTCCGGTTCCAGCATCGGGATCGGAATAAGTACCGAAGGCGAAATGAGATTCACCTGCATAAACACCATTATTTCCTAGATTTACAGTAGTAGTTGCGCCTGTATATGGAACAAAAGAACTACTGCTTATATCATTGGTAATAGTTAACTGATTACCAATAAGACTAGTACTAATCCCAGTACCGCCTAATATATAAAATGGGTCTTGGCTGTAAATAGGCTCTGTTGTCGTTCCATCACCTATACTAACATATCCAAAATTATCATAATCGCTAGCGTGATTATGATTTCCATAAGCAACCGTAGTCGATGATATTCCAAAGTTTTTATTGAAAGCCGTATTTTTAGAAAAGGCCGTTTCGTAGCTACCTGCTATTTGCGCGCCAACTTCCGAATAAGTATAAGTTGGTTTAGTAGATGCTTTTGCCCACGCATAAACATCGCTTGCTGGTCTTGCATCACTTAATCGAGAGTCATTGCCTTGTGTTACCGTTCCGGAGGTAGTTCCAAAGTTTTTATTGAATGCCGTATTTTTAGAAAAGGCAGTTTCGTAATTTCCTAAGTCTAGAATTTGACTTTCATAAACAGTAATTCCTATATTTCTATCCCAAGCTAAAAAAACCGAATCAGTTTCTTCTTTAAGATAATCATCAGAAATAGCTACCGTTCCATCCACTACATCAAAATCGCTATTATTAAATGCGGCAATTCCGTAAAGAATTTCATTAACAAAAAGTTTATCAATTGTAACAAGGTTTTCAATTATTCCATTATCTGCTAAAACTCGAAGTTCATAATTATTTACCAAGAGAGTTCTATTATATGTTTGTGCTTTTGGCATATCCCAAGCAGAGAAAAGCGGATCGATTTCGATGCTTAAAAATCCACTTACATCGGGGATTTCGCTGCGAACTTGTGCGGCTGAATCGGTCAAAGCTAATTTAGTGGCAAAACTGCTTAAATCCTGATCTCCTGTATTTGTTCCTGAAACAGAATTTAAATCAGTTCTATTTGCGTGGTAAATTCCTAAAGTGTCCAACCCTTCTAAATCAATTAATCTCAAATTTTGAGCTGCATTACTATCTATGTTTAAATCAATTAATATTCTATGAATTTTTATTGAATCTATAATTGCATTAATTCTTTCGTTGTGAGCTACTAAAGTATCGGAATGTACTGATAGTAAATCAAAAACCGGCACATATAAAGAATCAACATTGAGCCAGGCTTTTAAACCCAATAGATCGAGCCGTTTATAGGCAGTGAAATTAGGTCCATCAATTAATAAGCTCTGCGAATTATCAGGATGGATTTCTAATTGAAAATCACGGACTCTTTTAATTGCTTGCTGTTGAGCTTCGACAACGCTCAAAGCACAAAAAAGAAATAAGAATATTACTATTAATTTTTTCATTTTAATATCCTATTATATTTTCTCCATCGGAGATTATAAAATTATCATCGGCAATTAAAATTCCCGGAGCCAGACTATCAGCTGTGCGAGCGGAATAATATTTATTATCGCCAGTGAGTTCAACTTCCAGTTTTAGACTAAAAAGATATTCTTTGTCGAGATGGCGAATAGTTTTATTTGTTAGAATATTTACTCTAAAAAGATTGTTGCCATATACCATGTAAATTTCGGGGCTTCTAATAAGATCGCGCAAAGCATTTCTTTCTTCAAGATACATCCAGCCGCTATTTATAATCAAAGTTTCCTGTTCCGAAACTTGTGTTTGAATTTTTGTGCTGAGAGCTTCAAAGAATAAGCGAGTGTATTTATCGGTAATCTGACTGATTCCGAAAAATGTTGCCGAATCGAAAGTATCGAAACTATTGCGAAAGATTAAGCCTTTTGCAAATAGGCTGTCTTTAACAATCATCTGAAAGGTTTCGCTTTTAGTCTCGATTGCGCCAAGGCTAATAAGTTCATCGCGAACAGCATCAATATTTTCAACAGTTCCACCATCGGCTTCAACACGAGCAATATAGGCTGTAATTTCGGACAATTCATTTAAACTAATATAAAAGTCGATTTGAGCAATTGTTTTTGTAGGATCGATATCTGCCAATCCGTGAATTGCAGGCGAAATTAAAAAACAACCTTGCTGATCAGCGGCTAAGCTTAAAGAATTCCCATCGTTTAAAATGGCATTATGAGTAGTGCTATCGGTATATTTTATTAAAAGATTGGCTCTAAAAATGGTTGTAACAGGAAAATGATTAACAAAATAAAAAAGGACTGGTTGATCGTAATGTATGTTTGATAAAAGCGGCCTGTTAGTTTGCATTAAAAAATCGCCACTTTTCATAAGATCGAGATATGCGACGGCATCTTCCAGAATTAATTGTTCGTGTAGTTTTGTTAAGCCACCACCAATAGCTTTATATGTAGCTGTGTCGGTAATGGTAGAGAAATAATCGGCAGCTCTTTCCCAATAACGAATAAAGAAGTTTTTAACAGCATCGGTACTTGTTTTTTTCCAGGATGTTGAGCTTTGTGGAAAATAAAGCAATGATTCAACCAAAAGAGCAAGATAATCTTGCACCTGAAACTCTACATAATTGCCTGCAATACGATCTTCGCCTAAAAGTATTTCCTGATCATCTAAAGTAAGCGCGATTGTTTGAGCGTGAATTCCGAAGTTTACTCGCAGAATTTCGTCTAAACCCGTTATAATAGTAATATCGGTAAATGTTGAAACTGATGAAGATACTATATATATTGAGTAAACTTCGCCAATTTCTTTAGCTGTAAAACAAATATAATTGGTGTTAACAACAGCAGCGGTATAGTAAGGAAAAAATAATTGATTTTTATTAATGGCTTGTACCAGTATGGCCATATATATATCGTAATCGACGGCAATAAGGTTTGCGGGCAATTGATAACCCGAAGAGTCAGGAAGTGCCGTAAAAGTAAATGTCCAATCTTTGCCTAAGAAATTGAGCGTAAGCGTTGCACCTTCTGGAAATTCGCCTGCCGCTATATCCATCGATAATTCCGCTTTTTTCCCTGCCTGAATGATATGGTTAGCCGTATCAACGACAAAAGGAATTTTGCTTTTTACAGGGTTTATGGCTTTAGGTGTACTCATAATATATTTAATTTTCTGAGTATGAATAAGAGAATTGCCGCTACAATTAAAAAAATCACAAGTTTCAAGGAAGCTTTATAGTACCAGGCTGTTTTGGTTATTGTAACTGTTTTGTTTTCTTCAACTACTTTTTCGTTTATTTTTATTGGGATTGTTTTTTGTGGTTCTTTTATTTTGAATTCGTATTCTTTTTTTTGTTTAGTGCTTCTCGACAGGCTCGAAGTGACAGGTTTTTTAGGAGGAGATTCTTCGCTGGCGCTCAGAATGACATGGTTTTTAGGAATGACGGGTTTGTTCGGAATGACAGTGTCTTGGGAAATAAACTCTTTTATTGTTAATTCAACGCCTGTATTACGATCAGTTAAAATAATTGAATCGCCTTGCTTTGGTAAAAAGCTTATGAATGATGTTTGTTGTTCAGGAAAAATGATCAATGAGTCAATTTCTCGTGTAGTTGTTTTAGTTGTTTTTTCAACTATGCGAGGGGAGCAGGAAGCTAATAAAAACAAAAAAAGAAAAGGCCACGAATGCACGAATAATTTATACTTCATCTTCAACTCCTTTCCCTGTAAAATACAGAACTGCTTCGGCCATACGGCGGCGTTCCAGTCCCGGTAATACTTTTCCGCCGCCTTTTCGCCATTTTTTAAACTCATTAACTATTTGAGAATTGTCGGGATATTCTTTTATTAGGCGTAACAGCCTTGATTTTTTAAAATTGCCAATACCACAGTTATAAACGAAAGAAATTATCGCATCGAATTGATTTTGATTAAGATTTATCTCTAAACGATTTACCAATATTTCGGTAATTCTTAAATCTTCTTTTAAAAGCTGATCGGCTTGTGTTTGCGTAATCTTATAGCCCATAGTTGTAACGGTTGTATGTCCATACCCAATAGTAGGAACAGAGCCGGCATCCAAATACGCTTCAAGCTTACAGCCTTCGAAGTGTTTTATAAAATCAATTCCTTTTTGCGATATTTTCATTTGCTAACTAGTTTCAATCCTTCGATTGTTTTTTTGCCAAAATAAAATAAGATTACACTGGCATCAACCACAACATACGACATTGGGAGTTCAATTTCAGGATTGATTGCAAACCAAACTACATGAGCGGCAAACCAACATACAGCAACGGTAAGCGCTAAGAGCTTACGCATACTAAATTTTGTGTCTTCGTTTAAGAGATGTGTTTTCATAATAAAAATATTTAAGGATTTATATTTGATAAAATCAAAATAATAATGCTGCTAATAATTGTAATTAATGCGCCAATTGAAACAGTTTCGACCCATTTACTGGCATATTTTTTCGGTGATTTTTCAATAAAATCAGAAATCATAATTTTAATTTCGGATGCTGTTTTTTCAAAATTCCGCGTTCTTTCTTCTTGAGTGGCCATACGCTCTTCTATTGTGGGCATAATAATTATTTTTTAGTATTTCAAAGTAAATGGTTCATATTGCGTTTTAAAAGGACATACTTCGACTACACTTCGACTTCGCTCAGTGCAAGGCTCAGTGCAGGCTTATTTTATTCTTACTGATTCTGTTAAGTTTTTCATTTTAGTATTTTTTTCATCAATTAAGTTCCAGGGAACTGAAAGGCCTGACTTTTTAATTTCTGTCATTACATCGGTAAAATCTTTTAATCCTTTTATTAATGCAGGATCGGTGAAGGTTTTTTCTGTTATTGTGTTGGTGGCTGTAGTAGGATAATTGCCATTAGCGAACTGCGGTGCGCGAAGTGTGGAATTAATTGCGTCTATTAATGCTGGAGCATTTAAGATGCGCTGAGTATCTTCTCCACTAAAAACCAATTCTTTTGGTTTTTGTCCTTCGCCGGTTAATCCTAAGCCCGGAATAAAAGTAGGGCCATTAACTAGCTGCGTACCGTAATTTCCTTTTTTTGCATTATAAAGTTTCCCATCGTCTTGGCCGAAAATCTCTAGATTATTTCCGGTTGCATACTGAGGCACTTTAGTTCCTGCAATAATGCCTACTTGAACTGCTCCCGCTGCTGCTATCATGGCTGCAAGTATTTGCCCTAGTAGGGGGCCAGCTGTTAATGCTTTAATTACAGCTTCGGCAACGCCAATTATACCTTTAAAAAGAGCCATTTCTTTATCGCGTTTGGCTTTTTTGTTAGCCATTTCGCGCTCTTTTTTCTCAACTTTTCTGTCGAGAGCGTCCATTTGGGCATCGTAGGCTTCTCTTGATATTGCACCATTATTTAATTGATCTTCGAGAAGTTTTTTCTTTTTGTCTTGAGTATCTTTATAACTATTTAGCTCATTCTGATCGTTTTGCGTGGCAGCGTCAGAAATGCTTTGCATTACAGATGCTATTTTATAAGCTACAGCAATAGCGAATTCTAGTTTTGCTTGCAGTGAAGCGTTCTGAAGGTCAACGCCTTCTTGCTCAAATTCTACTTCTTCTGCAACGAGAACTTTCGTTTTGTCGTTATACTCGGCACGAGATATAATTCCGAGCTTTAATTCCTGTTCCAGAATTGCGCGGCGACCTTTAAATGTTTTTTTGTATTGTTCAATTAGGTAATCTGCTTCATCTGCAATCTGTTCTTCATCATCAGGCAAAAAGCTTACTTCTTCACCGCCGTATTTTTTTAATCTTTCATCAATTTGTTTTTGTAATCTTTCGAGATACATAAGTGTATCTTCGCCTTCTTGTTTCCAGGCTTCTGAATATTTAGGAACTTTAATATCTTCATTTTCTTCGTTGATCTTATTTTTTGCATCCATTGCTAGTTGTATGCTTTTTAAATCGGCATCTTGTTTCTTTCTGGTTTCAGTTAAAATATCCTTCATATATTGAGAATCTGAACCATTTAAATCAGCTATTTGAGAATCCAAATTGGCGATGTTTTGTTTTAAAAAAGCCACAACTTTACTTACGTCCGCAAGGGCTCCTTTTTCTTTTACCCATTTTGAAAAATCTTTATCATCCTTCATAAGCTTTGAGTAAACTGATTCTCCTTCTGCTATTTTCTTATTTAGAAGGTAAAAATCATCTAATTTTTTGTTTAATGCTTCCACAGCATCAAGGTATTCATCAGTAGTAAGTTTACCTTCTCTAAACTGTTCAATTAAAGCAAGTTTTGCGTTACTATTTTTATTTTCAAAATCATCAATAACATCTGAAAGGCGTGTAAGTGCTTTTGATGCGTTGTCTGCGGAAGAATCAAAAAGTATTAATTTAGCAATCACGAAAGCTATAGCCCCGGCTAGAAAAGTATATGGATTTAGTTTTGCCGCTGCATTAAAAGCTTTTATAGCAGTAGTGGCTAACCATTGTGCTGCCGTGAAAAGTTTAGTTAAAATTAATTCTGCTTTAACAGCAACACCATAAGCAAGTAAGCCTGTTGTGATAGATTTAATTACATCTCCATATTCTTCAAATATTTTTATTCCACCCATAATAGCTTTCATCAGATATGAAAAGCTATTGGTAGAGAATGTTAGGGCTGGTGCCACTTTTGTGCCTAGTTCTATTGCTAATAATGAATATCTATTCATTGCTTGAGCAAGCTTTGTCGCGTTGTTATCGGTATTAATTGCTGCTTGGTCAAAGGCAGTATTTGTTCCTGTTACGGCTTTAGTAAACTCATCGTAGCGCTCAATATTATAAGCCAAAATAGTTCCCACGGTAATATTTCGCTTTCCAAAAACATCAAGCAGCACGTTTTCTTTTTCTTGTGCTGTGTTTTTGCTGTCCATCGATGCTTTTAATTCTACAATAGCATCGCGCATATTAAATGCGCCGCTTGTATATCCCATACCGGCAGCTTTTAAGCTCAGCAAGGAAGATCTGAATTGTGTTCCGGCTTCTGCCCCTTTCAATTGTCGTTCTGCTAGTGTTTCAAAAACTGCAACAGTTTCATCCAATGTCATATTAGATGCCGCTGCTACTGTTCCCGCTTTCGCCAATGATTCTGTAATGTGATCCACTTCGGCACTACCCGCAAGAGAACCGGCTGCAAAAGTGTTAATAATACGGCTTGCTTCGGATGCAGGGAGTTGAAACTGATTCATTGCGGCTGCAAGGGCTTCAATAGCAGGAGCGGCTTCCATTTTAGCGGCTTCTGCAAGTATTAAAGCTTTTTCGGTTACTTCAGCAAGGTCTTCTTTATTTTTAAGAAGTTCAGGACGAGCTGATCCCATTAATGTATAAGCATCGACAATATCTTTTGCTGCTGATCTTATGCGTATTCCATTTTCAACAGTTGAGATACTTGTTTCTCTGGCTTTATTACTAAGCCAATCTAGTTCAGGTCCTATTAAGCCAGTTAGAGATGAAAGGTAATCAACACGTTCTTCAAACTCATTGGCGATATCAATAATTTTCCGAAAGCCCATAATTAGCCCTGCAATAGTGGCTGCTGCAGCGGAAGCGAGCATCATATATTTATTAAAGCCATTAGCAAAGTTTGAGAAAGAGCTTCCGGCAGTTTTATTTATAACTGAGAATTTTGTTAGTTCGGCATTAATTAAGCCTAGTTGTTTTTGTTTTAGAGCTAATTCTATTCGTTCTGCCTTAGATACGCGAGTATTATTTCGTATTTCTTTAGTAAGTCTTTTTTTTGCTTGTAGAAGTTGATTTTGGGATGATGAAGCTAGATTTTTAACAACATTATTAACATCGGCAAGTTGTTTTTTATATTGTTTCATTTCTCTGTTAGTGGAGCGAAGCTTCGTTTTTAGTTTATCATAGTATTTTGGATCTACCGGTTTGCCAGTTTTTTTAATTGCAATAAGTTCTTTCTTTAAAGCTTTAGCTTCTGTTTGAAGTTTTTCTAATTGTTGGCCTGCTTGTTTGCCCTCAATATCTACGTGGACATTGGCTTTTTCGTTAGTACTCATAGCATTATTCTATTAATTTAGAACAATGATAGGAGTTGAAAAAGCGATTTAAAAGGACATACATTTAAAACAAGTAAGGGCTTCACTTGGAGTGAAACCCTTTCTAATATAACGTCGAGAAAAGTCATACGATGACTTGAAGTCATCGTATGACTAGATTAAACTATTCAGGAGCTTGTAATAAATTCAATTCTTCGCGCATCAGTTCGAGATGCGATAGCATTTGAACGTACTCTTGTTTTACTTCCGTGCTTTCGTCGCGCGTTAGTTTTAAAATTCCAAAGGCAGTATCGGCTAACCAGCTTCTAAAATCATTTAGATAGCTGTTATCTTCGTCTTGCAGGCCGCTAATAATGCTTAATGCTTCTTTAGTTAAAACAGCATCATCAACTTTAATTAAATTTTCTGTGTTTGCTTTACTCATATATCGCCTCCTTCCGGAACAGCTTCAAAATCTAAAGCCAGTTGCCTTTTTTGCTCACGATAAATATCGAGAGTAAGAGCGCGAGCATCTTTAAACTCTTCTTTTAAGGTGTCGAGACGGCTTTTTACATTTCTAAAATCTTCGCGGGCAGCTTCTACTTTTAAAAATGCTTCTTCGGTCAGCTGGTTGCGATAAGCTAAATACTCGTCAAGCTCGATAAAATGTTCGTAAAGGGCATTATAACATTCCAGTTGGTATTTTTCAACTGCTTTGCGAGCTTCTTCTTTTACGTTTCTTGAGTCGATACGAAATAACCAACCAAATACAAATTTGAAGGGAATTGTTTGCATTTCGTACTGTTTTCCATCAGATCCAGTTGTAACCCCTAAGGTTACAACTGAACTCAATAAAGGATCGTTTTTTAGTCGTTCAATTTGAGTTTGAAAAGCAACTCCAAGAGCTTGACAAATAGGTTTAATGGCTATTCTTTTTTCGCCATTTTCGATAATAATAATTGATTGACCATTTACGGTTGCCACGGCTGTGGACTTTGTTCCAATTTTTTCCATTGTTTGTACGTTTTAAATAAAAAAAATAGCCGCGTGGCTGAACAAACAAAAACGGTAGAAACCGAAATAGAAGTTGGGGGACTCTCACCCTTACTCGCGGCAATGCTGTTTATGAACTTCTAGAAATTTTTACTAAATGAGTTGGGAATTTCTTTGCCCGTTTTTATTTGTTCAGCTGCAAATATAGTAATAAAGGAATAGGGGATGCAAGTTTATTTGTAAATAAAACTATTCTCAGGCTTATTATACATTAGTTCCGCCCCACTTCAAAGCATTATCATCAGTATTTTCGATAATAATAAGAGCAGCACGTTTGGCGTATTTGGAAGCAAGGATTTCGCCTAGTTTTTTCACTTGAGAAAAAAATGTTTTGGAATACCAGGCTTTAGGTCTGCGTTTGGAAGTAACGGCAGAACCTATGTCGGAAATGGAAATATTTCCACCTACTCCCATATCTACAAATTTGCCGTAATAATTGAATGCGAATTCAATTTTTTCGGGGTTTCCATTAGCATCTACAACAACGGTATTCATAAAGCTGTCTAGCAGTTGATATGAATCATTGATACCAAGGGCTTCGGTTTTATCTTCCCAGATATCTATAACAATATCAGCCCAGGCTTGCATGGTAATCCCAAAATCTTGTTGTGGTGCAATACTCATTTATTCTTATATTGTGTCGAGCCAATCGGCTGCTACATAATTTATGCCAGTGGAGTCTTTCATAGTAAAGCTGATAAACACACCATACCAACCGTGAGCAAAAGGACCTGCCTGGTTATAGCTTATGCTGCCGCGTTCTAATCCGCGAAGTGGATTAAGTGCTTCTATGCGTTCTTTAAACATCCGAGAAAATATTTTTGCGCCCAAAACCTTACATTGCTTAACTACTAAAGCCTGTGCATCGTGGTCGGTAATTTTAGCTTCTTTCAGAAGATAAAAGCTGTAATATGGTTGGTTTAAAAGATTGTCGGAATTTTGTTCTAAAAAACGACCGCTTTCTCCGGTAACAATAATAAGCTGAAAGCCTTTAAGAGTGCGCTGATTAGACAGGAACTCGTCAAGATCGGCAATTCCTTTAGCACGGTTAAAATGGCGGTCGGTATCGCTATGCGCCAATTCTTTTAGCTGTTTGGCTAAATTCAGGAAATAGGCTTCGAAATTAAATGATCCGTTCATTATTTTTTAAGTTTAGATTTAAGTTCATCGGCGCGTTCGATTCTTTTTTCGAGGTGATGCAGGATAATATATAATCTTGATGCTTCAATTTGAACAAACTTTGTAGGATCATCATTGCATAATCCTTCCACTACATCGGCCATTCCGTATTTACTTTTTTTGGATGTTGTTTTAGGACTTCCTGAAAACACTCCGGGGAACAGTTTTTCTAAATGCAAGCGGCAGCCTTCGTAAAAAAGCAGAATCGCAAATTTTATTTCAGGTTCGAGAAGCTGGATAATCATAGATCGGCTTTCATTAGATTCTGAATGAAACGCAATGCGATGATCGCCAAGGTCTTTTATTTTTTTATTTTCAGGACGATACAGTGTTGCCACTAATTGATTTAGATCAGCTTCTTTGTATTTTTTTAAATAGTTGATATAGTGCTTTTCACTTTCAATAAATTCGCCAAAGCTAATATTTGTCAGCGCATCTTTAGGACCCAAATATTTTAATTTGATGATATTGAAAAATGGAACTAAGTTTTTAGTTAGTGAGCTTTTAAAAGTGAACACATCGTCGGTTGAAAGAAATAGGAAGTCGAGAGTGTTTACCATATCTATAAACTGATCGGAAGAAACCGGATAGGTTTTATGCTCTTTATCGGCTAAAATTATAATATCAAACTTATCGGAAATAAGTATGCGAAGCTTAGTAAGATAAAGAAAAAACTGCGATTTAATTTCCATTTCGCCGGGCGATTCCAAACCCAAGCGAGAAAGCTCTAAAAGCTCGTGCTTTTTAAGTTGATTCCAATTAGTAGGAATGTAGCGTCCTATATTTCCAATAGTAATCTTTTTCATCGTCCAAACATTATTAGATTACTGTCAGGATCGTTTTCAAAATCCTGAGCCACTTTATCCACAACATATATAGAAGAATTCTTAAAGGTTGAATAATCGTCAGGGGCTGAATTGATAAGGGTTTGCACAGTATTGATATACAATTCGCCCTTTTTTACATAAGCCTGTTTGTCTTCCTTATTACCTGCAGTAATATATGCCAGTCCTTTTTGAAGCGTTGGCAAGATGATAGCGTTTTTTGCGGAAACGGTATCTGCTTTAATTTGTTTTTTCAACTCGGCGAGAAGCTCAGTTGAAATGATAGGCTCTATCTGTAGTTTTTCTATGTCGGCCATTTCGCGGCGCCAGTTTAAAAACGTGAGTCGAGATTCGTTAATAGGATAGAGCTTATCAAACATCAAGGCCGAATTAATCAGATATTTATATTGAAGTGCGTAAGCATCAGAGCTTTCCCAAGATACGTAATCAGCTTTATTTTCTTCGAGAAAAACGAGAAGCATTTCAAGGCCGTTATAGGCATTGTCTTTAAAGTTTTGCAAAAGTGCATCGGTGCGCTGTTTGCTTGCCGGAGCAATATTTCCGCTGTTGATAATGCCAAAGCCATTGTTTCCTATTGAGACATTAAAAACATCAAAGCCCTGAATAAAAGCGAAGAAAGCAAGCGGCCGTTGCGCATAAGGCAGAAGCGAATCGTAGGCAGGAATGCCGCCGATATCGGCTTCATAATAATCATTCAAATCATCGTATTGCTCTTTGCCGAGAATCTTAATTATTTCTCTAGTAACAATATCGACAAAAGGAAGCACAGCACTATAATCAAAGCCCGATGTAACGGGAAGGAATTCTTGAACTTCTTCGGTGATTTTAATTAGTGACATATCTAATCTGTTTGAGTTTCGGAACCTGTTTTATTTTTATCTAAAGTTGTAAGCGTGATGTGAGGGACGGTGAAATGAATATCTTCAGGCCATTTATTTATTGCTTTAATAAGATACAAAGGGCGAAGTAATCTGTCAACCATTGGTTTCATTAAAGCTTGCTTGATAATAAAAAGCTCGCGTTTATCCGATCCTGAAAAACCGCCTTTGCTTCCGCCAGGAACAGCACCAATAAGTGATGGATGCACTCCGAGAGTGTAAGCTATCATATTGGAAACTTCGGCAGAATCGTCAAGATATTCGCCGCCTTTAAATTGATTTTCTACTGCTGTTATTTCAATTCGGTATTGTTTTTTACCATCTGGAGATTGCTTATAAAAGCTAATCATAGATTTTCCCGAATTAGATATTCCGGTTGTATATTTATTAAGATCGGCATATTCCTTTTTAATTCGGGCAGTTTGTTTTACTTCATCAGTAATCCCTTCGCGAGTAAAGATATCAGGGAAATAATCATCGGCTATATAGATGATATATTTTATTGTCATTCCGTTTTGGATCAGATACTTTTTAAATTCAGGAATGAAAGTTGCAAAGTCGTACCATCCCGATTCAATTATTGAAAACCAATAAGGTTTTTGATAATAGAATCTTCCGGGGGTTGGCATATTTACAGGAACTATATAGCGATATTTTTTTTCGTCTGTAGTTTTTCCATTAAGTTGTTTTTCTCGTCCAATGCGGCGAAGCAAGTCAATGATCGGGCGTTTGCGATGCAGCACAGGAGTTTGAACAATATCTCCATCTTCAAATGATCGTTCCGTCCATTTTGCAGAGTATAAATGATTTTCTATTGCACCATCTGAATTCATTTCTGACCATCGGGAAAAAGAAGCTTCTTTTGAGTTTAGCTCAACTATTTTACGGCTTTGCGAAGAATCTTGATTAAGAATAATTTCAGGAAATGTATTAAAGAAATAGTTTAGATCGGTGAGCTGTTCGAGGAAATATCCATTTATGTCGTTTTGTTCAAAGAAAAGGTTTATTTCTTTGTTATCAAAAACAGGAGTTACAACTTTTTTGCCTGCTTCGTTTACGGAGATCCGGCAAGGAGTAATTCCTTCGCCAAAACCTACATTTATATTGAATAGCAGACCTGTACTCATATCGGGAGATTTACCTACTTTTTCAATAATCTGCTGAGGCAGGTCGTTATCTTCGCCCCAAGGCACAACTTTATAGGGTTTATTTTTAACATCAACGGAAATAGGATCGGCATCAGGGAGGGCGAACATGTCTTTGCTACTGGCAAAAAGCACGGCTGACTTGGTATCTTTAAAAAAGGCTGTGCCATTTGGAAAAACAATTGCGTTTGATCTTGGGTTCTCACGCTGATTTGGTTTATTTTTATTTGAGCTCATAAGAATACTTCTTTTCCATTAAATTCGATTAACTGTATATCGTGAATAGTTCTAATTTCTTCGCTATCGAGAAACTTTATGTTTCGAGTTTTTCTTTCAAAGTTGCTAGATGTGCAAATGCAATTTTCACCAGCTAGCAACTCTCCTGCTTTTGTAATTGCTTTAAAGGAGAAAGGTTTACCTTTCGCCGCACCTTCTGTTATAGAGTTGATTGCTGAAACGTGAATCATAGAAGTGGTATTTTTATACGAAGTAAAGCGAGTATTAAAAAATAGCAAAGGACATACTTCGACTTCGCTCAGTACAGGCTTCGACAGGCTCAGTATGACGATAAGCATTTGACAAAAAAAAAGGGGAAAATCCCCTTTTTTATTAGCTTGTAGCTTCTGCGGTTTCTTTAACGAGGTGTATGTGTTCAATTACTGCGTGAGTTTTTCCGTATTGGCTGGTTTCTTTTAGAGTAAGGACATCTACGGTTAAGTATTTTTTTCCTTTAAATTCACTTTTTGCTAGTCTTTTTAGAGTTTCCCATTCGAAGGAGATTTGAATTTTGTTACCAACTTGTTTTCCTGTTCCGATAAAATTTGCTGTGTTTTCCATTGTTAAAAGTTTTTTAAGTTATTAATGAATTATGGTGAAATCTTGAGATAATGGCGTAAGCAGTCAAGGGCGGCGAAGCCGTTTATATATCCTTGACAGCGATTAGAACTCATAAAGAGTTTAGCCATTGTCTACTTTCGCAACAGAATTAGTGATAACAGACTAAAAAACTAATGGAGAATTCAGATTATCAGGGAATGGAGAGTCGGGTAAAATAGCACAAATCCGGATGGGGGCCATAAAAGCAAAAAGCAGCCTAGAAAAAATAAAGTAGGTGTTTAGACTATATAAGCAGATCGCGGCAGGGCTGTTTGTTGAATATGTTTTGTTATGCTTGGAGACAGTTAAGGTAAAACGGGGGATTTCCTAATGTTATGCGAGAATGTGTTGAAAGAGAGGAAAAATCTGCCTTAGCAGATTTTAGAAGCCGTTTATGTAGTTCATTAGTAATTAAATGCATAAACGGCTTCTTTCTTTGGTTACTTACTTTTTAAGAAAGTAATAAGCGTCTGCGGCAAAATTTATTCTTCAATATGTAGAATAAATCCACTTTCCAAATCATCATCAGTAAAACCAAGCGAGTAAAGGTACTCATCCATTTCAGGCTCTGAATCAAAAGAATGAATTTCGCCTTTGTAAACAACTACCCACTTTTGAGCAGGATTTGAATAAATAATTTTAAGGCTCGCAGTGCGCTCATTAAAATCTTTTAGATAAGCAGAGTGTCCGCCGTCTTCCCATTTCAAATATTCTTTGTACCATTTAAGGGCAAAATGCAGATGTTTTCCCAGTGCTTCTTTTTCTGCATTATCAATATTATCAATGATTGTGAGTTCGTAAAGTTCGGGCAAGCTTTCGGGATTGATATAAACCAAGCTTTTTGCTACAGCTTCCGGATCGGGTTTGCTGTTTAAATCCAAATCAGTAATTTCAATTAAAAAACGCGGCTTGCGAGAATGGTAAATATAAGAGCCGGGATTTTCTACCATATCGTTTTGAGCGATGAGAAATTTCTCTATTTTTTTCATCGTTCCAAGAGTTGGGTTAGAAATTCTTTATCGATTGAGCTATAAGCGTGTCTGTGTCGCCAATAGGGTTTTTCATCGAATTCTAAAAACATCGGATCATCAATAAAAACTTGCAATTTTTTATTATCAAGAACAATACTAGTGCGAATTAAAAGATCATAAACTAAATTTAGTGCAGATAAAAATTCATCCTGATCAATCGAAAAGCTGCTTTCGGTTTGCGGATAATCGCGTTGCGCTTGCCAATTTGAAATATACATACTTATTTCATCTACAACATCGGCAGCTTCATCGGCAGGCGTTTTTCTGGTTTCAATTAACTGTTTAATTGCTTCGTTAGCCATTTCCGAAAAATCGGAAAAGCCATAGTGACGAGGATATACATCCAGCTCACTATTTAGGCGAAAGGTTTTTTTTGTTTTAGTCATAATTATAAAGGTTGATAATGATTTAAATGGCCATTTTTTCCGCCAACTTTAAATTTTGTTTCGCCATCAATAGGAAAATCAAACTTGATTGTCGAAGCTATTTTTCCATCACAATCATATTGATGAGCGGAATAGCCAATGCTCATTTTTGGAAGTTTCCAGGTTCCCCAATTTTGTAAATTTAAGATTTGGAGAACGATTTTGATATTTTCAAGAGTAGAAGGAATTATTTCCATTTTTTCTAATTCTTTCCATTTTTTAAACAAACGAGCTTCTCGATCTTCTTTTAGAACTAAAAGTTCTGCTCTATTTTTTTCTTTTTGGATTTCCCGCTCAGTGTAAGAAATAATTACGGCATCTTCAATGTTATATGCAAGCGCAGGTCTGTACTAACTTGCAAGTTTCACGGCTCCTAATCTTTTTCTTTTCTTTCCCCAACCCGCAATTCGATATTTTCATCAATCGCATTCAAGTATTTCACCAG
>JAQIBR010000170.1 GCA_027858955.1 Bacteroidales bacterium | reverse complement strand
GTTGGGTCCTCTTTTTCCAAAATCCCATCAGTAGTTGTATAGAACTTATAATCAACAGCATCAGATGCGCGGTAACCGCCAATTTCGCCATAAGTTAAACGCATAGTAAAGTTAGCATCAGGATAATACTTTTTATTTGGATCTTTTTCACGTAAACCTTCCACATATAGGCGTTCTGCTTTTGCCAGCTTTTCGTTTATTGGTTTTACTTTTGCTTGATTTGCTCTATAAGAATCAAAAACTTCGTTCCATATTATTAGAGCGGGATCATCATTAATTAAATCGGCTGTAGGATTGTCGAGCAAAGCATTTACTTTTTCAACTGAAGTAAAATTTGATTTAGAAAATACATCTTTTGACCAAGCAGCAAAGTCACCCTCATATTTTTGAGCATGTTTTGTCAAAGCAGCAGGAAGCTGATCGGCAGGAACACCCCAATAATACAAACGCATAGTTTCGGCAAACATTTTCTGATCTAATGGCATATAATAATTTTGAAAATGTCCTGCAATACCATCCCTTAAACTAGAAATAGCTGCATCTACTTTTTCCTGATCAACAGAATCAGCTGCCAATAGTTTAGCCAGGCTCGCAAAACGTGATCCATAAGGCAATAGTTCAGACCCACGATAAAACGCTTCACGGAAATACCAATAACTTAAGTTAGACTCTTTTTTGGCTGTATAAGCATCTTTATAATCGGCCATAATTGAGCCATACTTTGCTTTACGATTTTCGTCAGCATCAGCCCAAGATTGAAATTCAGTTTCAATCTGACGTTTTACATCGGCAACTTTATTTGCTTTTAATGCTTTTGTTTGTCCTTGAAAATATTTCCAATAATTTGCCGTTCCGGCGAATTTAGAAGAGTATTGTAAACGAACAGTAGGATCTGCACTCATAAATTCACGCATAACATCTAATTTTACTGTGCGAATTTTAACAATAGTTGGATTGCTTTCGTTGATTGCTAAATCGATACCATAAGAAGTTAAATAACGTTGAGTCCTACCAGGATTTCCCATGATAAAGGCAAAATCACCTGGCTTGGTGTCTTTAATGGAGATAGGTAAATGCCATTTCGATTTCATTGGAACATTTTCTTCCGCATATTTTGCAGGAGTTCCTTCTGGAGAAGTATAAACGCGGAAAATAGAGAAGTCGCCGGTATGACGAGGCCACATCCAATTATCCGTATCTGCTCCAAATTTTCCAATAGCTTCCGGAGGCGCGCCAACCAAGCGAATATCAGTAAACACTTCGTAAACAACCATATAATATTCATTTCCTGCAAAGAAATTGCGAATAATAGCTTGAAGTTCATTGCCATCGGTAGCTTTATCAATAAGTTCTTTTTGTGCTTTAGCTATGGCCGCTGAACGCTCGCTTTCAGTCATAGTATCGCTAACATTAGCAAGTACTTGAGAAGTAACATCGCTCATGCTTTTCATAAATTTAACAGTCAATCCATCAATAGGAATTTCTTCGCTTTTGTTTTTCGACCAAAATCCATCAGTTAAATAATCATGCTCAATAGTACTAATTTTCTGGATTGAACCATATCCACAGTGGTGATTAGTAAAAATAAGTCCTTCTGGAGACACGATTTCGCCTGTACAGCCACCACCAAAAATTATAATAGCGTCTTTTAAACTGGCCTGATTAATGCTGTAAATATCTTCTGCAGAAAGCTTAAAACCTTTTTTCTGCATGTCTTTGATATTTAATTGTTTGAGGAACATAGGAACCCACATGCCCTCATCTGCTTTAACACTGGATTGAAAACCAATGGTAAGCACAAAAATAAAAATGAGCAATTTTTTCATAAGAATTTGTTTTGAAATTATTGATTTGTATTTAAATGTTAAAACAAAAATATTTTTTATCACTAGTTTGATTTATACTGCAAATAAACAGATTTTTTTGCAATATTGAAAATATTTTAAGGTCCAAATAGCCTGATTTTCATAATTTTATTGGCCATATTATGGGCGATTATGGACACATTAAATATAATATTCTCTTTTTACTAAAGATGATAATAAGAAATTCGTCCAGATATTATTTCTGACATTAAAAATTGACTATTACTTATAGTTAAACGCGATTCCCTTTTAATGCCTCCAACACAATTGACCTAATACCACTTGTAGTTCAAAATGCCGCATAGCAAATTTTGAATTTATCCCGAACCTTCCGGAGTTAATGCCGATAGATCAGCAAAACCGCAAATTAAACGAAGTGAAAATATGCGGCATTTAGTTGACTAATCGGTATAATCTATAAAAGTCAAATCTTTTCAAGCGATTGTTTGTCAATTCTATTCTTACTTTCGGATTGAGAACAATACATTATATGACATTACCATAGAGAGAAGTTTTGTTTTCTTGATTATATACAGAGAAAGCCATTAGGATAAATAGTTACCTAAATTATGAAATATTGGATCGTTCTTCTTACTCCGTAAATCATTCAGCTGCAAGGTGAAAAATGGATGTGCGAAGAATAAAAACGATATTCGCATTAAATATGCGGAGAATAATTCGTATATTTACCGCATAATTAGAATAATATGGCAAAATACATCTATCAATATAGCAATTGGCCAAATTTCACTTGGGATGAAAAAGAGATTTTAGCACTAATAGGAAAGGTTCGACATTTACAAGGAAAAATTTTCGGACAAACAAGTGCTCTTGGTTTTTCATTAAAAGAGGAAACAATGCTTTCCACCTTGACTCTTGACGTGCTGAAATCATCAGAGATAGAGGGAGAAATACTCAATTATGAGCAAGTTCGCTCATCAATTGCTCGAAAATTAGGATTAAATTATGCAGGAATGATATATTCCGATAGATATGTTGACGGAGTAGTTGAAATGATGCTTGATGCAACACAAAATTATCTCAATCCCCTTGATGATGAGCGATTATTTGGATGGCACGCGGCTCTATTCCCAACAGGAAGAAGTGGAATGCATAAAATTGAGACCGCCTGTTATAGAAGCGGAGAAATGCAAGTTGTATCAGGTCCAATGGGAAAAGAGAAAATTCATTTTCAAGCCCCTCCTGCATCACAAGTAAATTTTGAAATGGATAGATTTATAGACTGGTTTAATCAGGATACTAAATTAGATCTGGTAATTAAATCGGCTATAGCCCATTTTTGGTTTATAATAATTCATCCATTTGACGATGGCAATGGACGTGTAGCACGAGCAATTTCCGATTTATTACTTGCTCGTTCTGACAACAGCTCTCAGCGATTTTATAGTCTTTCCAATCAAATATTGCAAGAACGGAAAGTATATTATGAAGTATTGCAAAATGTTCAATTCAAAAACGGAGATATCACTGAATGGTTAATCTGGTTTCTTAAAGTTTTATTCAGAGCATTGCAAAGCACCGAAACATCAATAGAAAAAGTACTTTATAAAGCTGAGTTTTGGGATAAACATAAAGATACCGAATTAAACAGTCGTCAACGATTGATACTAAATAAACTTTTTGATGGATTTGAAGGAAAATTACAATCATCAAAATGGGCAAAAATAGCAAAATGTTCAGCCGACACCGCACTTCGCGATATACAGGATTTAATTAAAAAAGGAA
Organism: Bacteroidales bacterium; assembly: GCA_027858955.1. Lineage (GTDB taxonomy): Bacteria > Bacteroidota > Bacteroidia > Bacteroidales > UBA12170 > UBA12170. The sequence continues at coordinate 5,281 of JAQIBR010000170.1, read as the reverse complement.
TTCTTCGGAAAGAAACTGCAGGTGGAAGAAGCACTAATTATGAATTATTTTTATAAACCTGTACCAGTATTTTAAGAATACCTAAGAACTTCTTTTGCTTTTATGAATGAAAAATAAAGCCCTATTTTTGCTTTAATTATGGCCGGACTCTATATACATATCCCTTTTTGCAAACGAAAATGCCACTATTGCAATTTCTACTCTCTGGCTAAAGCTAAATTCAAACCAGAACTTGTACAGGCTTTAGTAAAAGAAATGGAGCTGCAAAGAAACTATTTGCATGGCGAAAAGCTGGAGAGCATTTATTTTGGTGGTGGAACACCAAGCATGCTTAACGAACATGAACTGCAATTTATTTTTGAAAAAATTTACACTGCTTTTAATGTTGAAGAAAAAGCCGAAATCACTTTTGAAGCCAATCCCGATGATTTGTCCAAAGATTATTTGCAAATGCTTAAAAAAAGTCCTGTAAATCGATTAAGTATTGGAGTTCAGAGTTTTAATGATGAAGAATTGGTTTATCTAAATCGTCTTCATTCGGCAGAAGAAGCAATAAGCGCATTGAAAAGAGCACAAGATGTTGGTTTTTCTTCTTTGAGCTTAGATTTGATTTATGGTATTCCAATTGCAACTAATGAGAGTTGGTTAAAAAATCTGAATCAGTTTAAAGAACTTCAAGTTGATCATCTTTCGGCCTATAATCTAACTCGCGAAGAAAATACTGCTTACGATTTATTTATTAAAAAAGGGAAATATGCTCCACCAAATGATGTTCAAGGACAAGAGCATTTTAATCTTCTACTTGATTTTACGAGAGAAAATAAGCTGGAACAATACGAAGTTTCCAATTTTGCTTTTGACCAAAAATATGCCATTCATAATACTAATTATTGGCATCGTAAAAAATATTTGGGAATAGGTCCTTCTGCTCATTCTTTTGATTTGCTATCGCGAAGCTGGAATATTGCTCAGCTTAAGCCTTATATAGATTCCATTAACAATGAATTAGTTCCTCATGAAACGGAATTATTAAACAAATCCGATAAATGGAATGAAACTATAATGACCGGATTACGCACAAAATGGGGCGTTGAAATTGAGTATTTAAAGCAAAATTTTGAAGCTGATTGGCTCGATACTTTTAATCAACAAGCGCAGAAATACATACAGAATAAACAACTGCTGAAAAGCGAAACTCATTTTCAGTTAAGTAAAAATGGATTGTTTTTTGCTGATGGAATTGCTGCAGATTTTTTTCGGGTAAACGAATAAAAACATCAAGAGATTTACCGTAGAAAGCTTCAATCAAGTAGAACTTACCATAAAAAAGAACTACCGATTTAAGGAAAGAATAGTATTTCCTGCCTAAATATCGATAGCTCTTTTCAGAAATAATCTGATTTGAGAAAAATTATTGTTTGCAGATAATTGTTGTGGAATAGGATATATGACCTATTTTTATTTTGTTTATCGAATGTTTGATTTCTATTTAATTTCTTGCAATTCATAAACCACATATTTTCCAAAGGAACCGGGTTTATCTTCAATAATTTTAGCATAGACTCCAATTTTATCATTGATCATCCATAATTTCTTAGCTATTTCATAATGATAAATTGCTTCTAAGACGGTGCAATCAAATGTACCGGCAGGAGTTGTAATTTGTTCCTGTCCAACAACTCTATAGGTATCTTCTTCTAAAGGATAGAGCGGATAAGAATATTCATGATTTGTTCGTAATTCTGCATCTTCAGGAAGATTGTATCGATCAAATCCATCAAAAATATAGTCGATATTAAATCCTTCTTCTTCCAGGCTAGCATTTACATCAGATGTTAAGGTTTTGCTTTCAAATGATTCTGTACCATCAATCAAACTAAAATATTTATAAACTAATTGATGCACATTTAGTAGGCCGTTCTTCAATTCACTCCAATTACGCCAAGGCAATTTTTCTTCATCGTCGTAGTATTTATAATCGCCATCTTCATTGTAAAAGTCGCCTTCAGTAAATATAAGTCGTTCTATATTTATCTCACTTGCAGCCATTCTGTTTGCTTTAAAAATGCGCCCTTTATTATCAAGCTCTAATTTTTCAGAATCAATATTTAGTATTTTGTTTTCACCATTCAAGATGTCATCACCGCGCAAGCCAATCATTATCAACGATTTTTCATTCGGATTATACATCCAAGTTCCACTTAAGCGACTCTCCCTGTATTCTTCTTTTTGAATGATCATGAATTCGTCGGGTTCCGTAAAAGTAAGATAGGTTATTACATCTGGATAAGGCTCATTTTTTAACTCCCAGCTTCCAAAAAGCCCGGACATTTTATTATTCTCCTCAATTTGATTGATATCTACTTTAATATAGCTCATCTTAACTCCATCTTTGGTGATTACCATTTCTTTGTCGGTAATTTTCTCAATTTTACCTTCACCATTAAAGTCTTTGTCAAAATCGGATTTTAAAACAAGGGAATGATTCTTCTTATTGTAGGCCCAAGTTCCAACATCCATTCCCATCATCACCATATTTCCATCTTCATTAAAATCGGTAATTTGATAGGGTTCTTGAATTCCTTCTGAGGTTTCGGCCTTGGTCATTAACCAACTGCCTGTAATTTTTGATGTTTGAGCATTTCCAATAAATGCGAATGCAATTAGAAGTAAAAAGATTGATAACTTTTTCATGTGTTTAATTTTTTGACATTAATAATAATTGCCTTTTTTTCAAAAGATTAAAAAAGTTCACCCAAGGAGTGTCGGGCGAGCCGAGCGTTGTTTGTGGGTTATGAGAATATTAGTTTTATTTGTCCTAAGAAATTATTTCTCAAATCTTAAGATTCCAAAAAGTTGCTTAATAATCCGCCGCTATCCTCTTTTTTGCTGTTTGGTCCTCCTGCGGAAAGCTGATTGATTAGTTTGCTAATCGGTAGCGATTGCAACCAAACTTTGCCGGTTCCCTGAAGTGTAGCAAGAAATAAACCTTCCCCTCCGAATACCATAGACTTTAAATTTCCTGCTCGCTGAACGCTAAAATCAATGCCTTCCTGAAAACCAACAATACATCCTGTATCAACCCGCAAGGTTTCTCCATTCAATTCATGTTCAATTACTGTACCTCCGGCATGGATAAATGCATTGCCATCGCCCTGCAGTTTTTGTAAAATAAATCCTTCGCCACCAAAAAATCCAGCGCCCAACTTTTGGTTGAAGTGCATACTTATTTTTGTTCCCAAGGCAGCGCAAAGAAAAGCATCTCGCTGAACGATAACTGTACCGCCAATTTTAGTCAAATCAACAGGAATAATTGTGCCTGGATAAGGAGCGGCAAAAGCGACCTGGCTTTTTCCATTGCCTTGGTTGGTAAAGTGGGTGATAAAAATCGATTCGCCTGTAATTTTACGCGATGCCGCCGAGAGTAGTTTTCCAAACAAACCTTTTTCAGGTTCCGAACCATCGCCCATTTTTGCAATAAAATCAATCCCTTCTTTCATGTATAACATGGCTCCGGCTTCGGCAATAACAGTTTCGTTTGGGTCGAGTTCAATTTCTACAAACTGAATGTCGTGACCTCCAATTTTGTAATCAACTTCGTGTGATTTCATTTTTCGTATTTTTAAATTGTATTTATCTTTTCGGTTATAATTAGAAGAACAAGCGTTTTAACACGCCTCAAATCATAAGAACAGCAGCAACAGCAAACACAAAAGGCAGTTTAAACAATAATTTTAAGCCAAAACTTGCACCAGGAATAAGCACTGCTCTATTCGGAGACTCAGGATTATAATAAATACTTACTGTATTTCCTTTTGCATATTCCAGCAATGTTTCCTCAACTGAGCTCTGTGAACTAGTAGAGCCCTGCGCCAAATCTATGCGTGTACTGCTATATTCTTCCCCACCAACCAAATAATTGTATCGAATATGTGCAGAATACATGTAATCTCCCTTATTCGGATCCTGCTCATCTTTTTTCCATTCTTTAGTCATTTCAGAAGAGGTAATTACTCCGGATGTTGTTGGCCATTCAATTGAAGCTTCTGCCTCTTCAGCTAGAGGTTTGATTATGTATTTATTTGAAGTAAACCCCATGACAAAAAGAATTGCAGCAAAAACAAGTGTTTTAACTATCGATTGTTGCTTATTCATGATATTAATTTTAATTGATTGATTAAAATCTATTCAGACAATTATTCCCCAATGCGGGCTTTTATCATTTTCTGCATCATATCGTAAGTTTGATGCAATTCTTCTTCGCTCATAGCTTGCATTTCAGGATCATTTTCAGTCACCATTTTTTTCCACTCTTCGTAGGATAAATTTTGCATTTGTTCCATGCCTTTATCAAGCTCTTCCATTTCGTTATTATACGTCTCATTGCTCATATATCCATCTACTTCTTGAATTGGAAAATCGGGTAGTTTAAAATTTTTATCAGGAACGGATACATTAAGCTCTATACTGGTGGCTTCAGTGATTGTTTTTATCCCCATTACCGTTGCCTCAGTTTTTAAGGTTAATCCCTTGTAAATCCATTGCTTTATTCCTATGACTTCCCAGATTTCGCAATCATAGGTTTGATATTTTTCTTCCCCGATTTTTTTTCCGCCACTCGACTCTAACATACTTTTACCTGCATCGCCTGCATCGGTATTTGTTTGCATCATCAATTCCATAGCGGCATCCCGACTAAGGGTAATGGTCTTTCGATCAAAATCTACAGAATAACTATCGCCATTATCCAATTTATTTATTGTATGCGTTTCGTCGGTTTTTGTTTTTGTTTTACCAAAAAATTTTATTTCCGAAGTTTGAGTAGATTGTAATTCCGACAATTCTACGGCGCCCCAATCTGTGAAATATAAACTTTCTGTGCCGCTACCGCTTACGGTGCTTCCCATAATTTTGCCCGAAGTAATGGATGTATATTGTATTATGCCCGACTTTACTTCATAGCGTTTTAGTTTGTTTTGCTCGCCTCCTTTACAACTTGTTACGGCTATAAATAGAGAAATTAGAATGCATATTTTTTTCATGTGTTTATAATTTTATATTTAGGCTACATGTCCCAAAGGGATGCCTTTGGCAGAACATCCATGTTAATCATTCTCTTGTGTGTCAATGTTATTTGTCGTGGATGTTTCATATGTAATTATTTTTATAGGTTCCTATCTGATTACCTATGTATATTTTTCTTAAAGTAGATGCCTTGAGTTATTTTCATTCGGAATTAGTTTATAATTAGCTTAAGGTGAAATTTTAAGACTGATGGTAA
>JAQIBR010000121.1 GCA_027858955.1 Bacteroidales bacterium | reverse complement strand
TTCCTTACCTGATGAAGATATAGAAGTAGTATAATAACCATCAATGGTATTTTGCTTAATCCATTTTGCCTGAGGAAGTGTATATGGAATTTTTCCATTTGAAGAATTTGATTTTTTGGCACTTTTAATCTTGCTCCTTTTTATTGGCGCTGTTTTAGATGGTATTTCAGCCTGCTCATTAGGCATAAGCATAATTGAATGCTTTTCGTTAAATATACTTAATGAACCCTCATACAATTTAATTTGAGTTATTCCATTATAATATCCTATATCAAATTCTGTTCCTCTTATACCACACACTGCAGTAGGTGTTCTAATAAGAAATTGCTTTCCTGTTTTTACCACTCTAACACCGACCCCATTACGCTCTATATATAAAGTGTGATCACCCATTATACTAATTTTGGCTCCAGGTAGTAAGTTTACAACAGAACCATCAGGATATTTTAATTCGGCTTTAACTCCAGGCTTATTTGGAACTACAATCTCTTGAGTTTCTTCATTAAAGTATACTTTTCCTGCTTTAGTTTCCAAAATCGGCCTCTGCCAACGTTCATCTGATTTCATGCCTGACTCATAAACGGTATAACCTTTATTGATCATTTTCAGATCATCAGTTGCTATATCTGTTGTATACACATGCTCCAAGAAGTTGGTTAATAATTTAATCGCCTTAGATTCCTCTTCATTTGGCTGAACCTGATAATTTGTAGGAGATTGTTTTGAATTATTCAGCTTTCCCCATTCTGCCTGCCCCTTTTTACATTTTTTATAAAAATCCAGGACATCCCATTCAAAATTCAGATCCTTGTAATTGCGACTACCGTTTGCCGATTTCTGAATTTCCTTATCTTCCTTTGTTTTATGTCTATCCATTCCGGCAGTAGGAACAATTGCATATAATCTATCTACCAATTCCACTACCCGGGGACAATCTTCTGGATAGTCTCGATTTTCTCGTTTATTTAGCAGAAAAAAATATTCTTCTTTGGTAATTGTTTGGTGAACACCAAAATACCAACCATCCCACCAACGTGAACCAGTATTAGACCATTCACCCCATGAAACATAACGCCCATCCGAACCTTTCGCTTCTTGTTGAGAAGGTGAAGTTATTTGTGACTTTGCTGATAAAAAGCAAAATATTAAACAAATAAGAATTATTGGTGTAGTTGTTTTCCTTATTCTATACATATTACTCAGATTTTATAAATTTATATTATTCGTGTTTTTTCAATTACCCTCAAAACCCCACATAAAGGATATTAACCACTTCCCCTTCTTTTAAATAACCAAAAGGAAGCAAACCGGAGTTTATTTTGGTATTTACATTTTGCATGATTTCGTTATTATTATCATTATAACCTTCTATAGTCCAGTTTGTTATTTTGGTGTCGGGAACTTGAGTCATTAAAGTATAATACATGCCACTATAAACTGTAATTCCAACAGGAACATATTGCTGGTCGAGCCAGGGCTGCATATTAGCACTTACAATTCCCAGGTCAAGTTGTGATTCGACCAATTGCCATGCTGTAGCTTTTACTTGCGAATTAATGAACAGGACATAAAATTTTCCCTGATCGGTGAATGAAATCCCCATTGGAAATAATCCTTGGTCGATATTGGATGAAATTCCATTTTGCAATGAAGTTGCATCATTATAATTTTCAAGATTCCATGCGGTCATGCCAAGGGGATTACCTTCAATATAATAAACTACTACCTCCGTTCTATCGCTCACATAAATCCCGGCAGGAGTTTTTCCTGAATTGATTGCATTAGTGATATCATTTTGTATGGCAGTTGGGTTGTTTTCAATTTTCTGAGCCGACCAACCATTACCTTTTGAAATTATTCCGGGAGCATAATTTCCGCCTGTTGTTACATTATTATTGTTGTTATTGTTTTGCTTCGGCTCCTTATTCTTTGGTTCGTTGATTGGTTCGAAAACTTCTTCATCTTCATATTCCCAAACAGGAGGAGCATTAGGATCACCACCTTGCTCTTCAACTCCGGGAATTACCTTATTGCTTACTATAATTACATCATCCGGGTAGTTATTTTTTTCATCATCACAAAACTGAATATAATATTCAGACAATCTTGTAGATTCGTCATCAAACCAAACTCCATTTTGATCATTATGACTTAGTTGGGCATCGATTTGTGTTTTATCGGCACCTGAATTTCTTACTTTTTCTTCAATCATATAATAATCAGTCGTAGCTAAATGAACGGCTATCTGAAGCGATTTAATAAAGTCTTCACAATAAACATATTCATTTTTAAGATCTTCTCCGGCTTCTTTTATCATAGCAAGGTATTTATCAGGATCATAGTCGTATAAGCCAGTCCCCCACACTTGGACTTTATCTCCTTTTATTGATTGATTATCCAAATCAATTCGCATAATCTTATCTCTCAAACAATCAATAGAGCTTGAATGTGAATCAATAAAAGCACGATATTTATCAAATTCTTGTAACAGATTTTTTCCGCTTTTTATTAATCGCTTGGCTGATTCCCTATTCGCTGAGATCAAATCTTCCTGAACAACATGTTCAGTTACCATAGCCTGTGCTTTTTGAAAATTATCATAGGCAGAAAGAACTCCACCAAGTAAACCAGAATAAGCTTTTACATCATAGGCATCGTTACCAGCTTTAAGAACATCTTCAGATATAAGCAATATCGGTCTTAAAGATTTCGAGGGGTCTTGGTAGGCCTTATAAATACCCTGAAGTGTTCCGTAAAAGCTCTTTTCCATGATGTCCTTCGACATCTGAAATAAATCAAAACCTAGTTTGAAATAAGCATAAGGGATTTCAACAAATCCTGCATCTTGGATTCCTTCATTCCAAACACATCCTTTATGAGCATCTAATGCATTTCGGTAAGCAAGGTTAGCTCTATTTCGCATTCGTATCCAGTATTCACGCGTAACTTCTTCGGCAAG
>JAQIBR010000114.1 GCA_027858955.1 Bacteroidales bacterium | reverse complement strand
GCCGATGGAAAAGTGCTTTATGTTTGGTTTGATGCACCAATCGGATATATTTCGGCAAGTAGGGAATGGGCAGAAAAAACAGGAAATGACTGGGAAAAATATTGGAAAGATGACTCTTCGAAATTGGTTCATTTTATCGGGAAAGATAATATAGTATTCCATTGTATTATTTTTCCGGCAATGTTAAAGGCCGAAGGCTCTTATATTTTGCCCGATAATGTTCCTGCCAATGAATTTTTGAATCTCGAAAACGATAAAATATCTACTTCTCGGAATTGGGCAGTTTGGCTACACGAATACCTCGAAGATTTTCCCGGAAAGCAAGATGTATTAAGATATGTTTTAACTGCCAATGCTCCCGAAACAAAAGACAACGATTTTACATGGAAAGATTTTCAAGCGAAAAATAACAGTGAATTATTGGCAATATTCGGAAATTTTGTAAATCGCACATTAGTTCTTACACAAAAATATTATCAGGGAAAAGTTCCGGCCAAAGGCGAATTAAATGCTTTGGATAAAGCAACTGTAAAAGAATTAGCAAGTTATCCTGAAAAAATAGGACATAGTATCGAAAATTATAGGTTTCGAGAAGCAGTTGGCGAATTAATGAATCTTGCTAGATTGGGAAATAAATATCTTACAGAAACCGAGCCTTGGAAAACTATCAAAACAGATGAAAAACGCGTTGAGACTATTCTTAATATTGCTTTGCAGATAAGTGCAAACCTTGCTGTTTTGGCCGAGCCGTTTTTGCCTTTCACTTCTGTTAAGTTAAAAGAAATGATGAATATGTCAACTATTTCAAATTGGAGTATGGCAGGAAATGAAAACTTAATAAGAGAAGGAATTGTATTGCCAATTCCAAGTCTGCTTTTCGATAGGATTGAAGATGATGCAATTGAGGCGCAAATGCAAAAACTTATTGATACCAAAAAAGATAACGAAGCTCAAGCTATTCAAGCTGCTCCGGCAAAAGTAAATATCGAATATGATGATTTTGCGAAAATGGATATTCGCGTTGGGACTATTTTGGAAGCTGAAAAAGTGGCGAAAACTAAAAAACTTTTAAAACTAAAAATTGACACTGGTTTTGATCAACGAATCGTAGTTTCAGGTATTGCAGAATATTTTAAACCTGAAGAAATTATTGGAAAGCAGGTTAGTGTTTTGGTTAATTTGGCACCAAAAACGCTTCGAGGAATTGAATCGCAAGGAATGATTCTTATGGCTGAAGATGATAATGGCAGCCTCAAATTCGTAGCCCCTTTTTCATCTACAAAAAATGGTAGCGAAATAAAATAGTGTTGTCAAACTTTAAAATATTAATCAAATCTTTTTATTAATATTGATACGATTTCAAAAGGCTTCATTAGCTGGCTAATTCTTTATCTGATACGCTATTAGATTTCCAGTCTTCAATAAAAATAAAAAATGCCACCAACACACCAAAACACAAAACTCCACTAAAGAATAATTTATAAAGTTAAGTTTACAGTTCTATCGGCAATTTTCTAATTGCTCTGATTATAAGGTGTTTGAAACTGACTTAAGTATTTAGGCTATATGATTAATTTAAATTTTGTCAATTTCGGCAAGATTAAGAAAGGCTTGCAAATTGCAATACAATTTGGTGATATTTACTTTCAGTGAGGGCTTTGCCGTTGGTGCTTTAGTGTTTTGGTGGCAATTTTTTTCTAGCAAATCTATTATCGAAATCACCATTAAGATTGATATTTTTCTCAGCTATTTTTTACCCAAAAGCTTTGTGCGTCCAATTATTTTTTATATTCGCTTATTAAATAACTAAAAAACAAATAAAATGAATAAAAAATTACTGCTTTTTGTAAGTTTATTTCTCGTCAGTACTTTTGCCTTTTCTGGCGGTTTGGTAACAAATACCAATCAAAGTACTGCATGGACGCGAATGTTAATTCGTGATGCATCTACCGGTATCGATGCTGTTTTCTATAATCCTGCCGGTTTATCTAAATTGTCTGATGGTTTCCATTTTTCTATTAATAATCAAACCCTATCTCAGACACAAGACATTAACAGCACTTTTCCTTACTTGAATTCATACGACTTTGAAGGAACTGTTTCTGCTCCAATGTTTCCGAGTGTTTATGGTGTGTATAAAAAAGGTAAAATGGCCTTTTCTTTTGGCTTTAATCCAGTTGGAGGTGGTGGAGGAGCTACCTTTGATAACGGTTTGCCTTCTATGGAAATTCCTTTTGCAGGTATGGTTCCCCTTTTTGACGGTGCTTTAGATCCTTTAGGTGGGTCTGTAAATGGTTACAGTATGAATATGTTTTTTGAAGGAACTTCAGTTTATTTTGGTCTACAAGCCGGGGTTACTTACGAAGTTAACGATATGCTTTCTGTATATTTAGGAGCTCGCTATGTTATGGCTAAGAATACCTATAATGGATATATTAAAGATGTTAAATTTAATAC
>JAQIBR010000068.1 GCA_027858955.1 Bacteroidales bacterium | reverse complement strand
AAAATAAATTGTCATTTCGAACCCTTTTTCTTGGGTGAGAAATCTTGTGAATAGTAAGAGATTTACCTTCGGTGAGCTTACGGTTCTCAATCGCTACAAAACAAGCTCATTTCGAAATGTCTATTAAGAAAAAAGTCAAGAAAAAACAGTCCACCACTGCAAAATCTTTTGCAAATTTCACTTTTCTGCTTTTAGGCTCACTTTCTGTTAAATTCACGTTGCTTAATATTATGAGCATTTTTTTGATTACTTCAATATATCCGTATTATTCAATCTTACTTTACTTTTTATTTACTGAGCTTTTTTCTATGCGTCTATTTGAGTCTCTCACAATTTCATCTTAATTTACTTTGCTTTGGACTATGGTAAATTCTTGAGAATAAAACGGGGATTGGTTATCCGACAAATTGGCTCTCAAATGTAGCATCATTTCGATTGAACCTATTTCCCCTTCTCTTGTCAACATTATCTGCTGAACTTAAATTGTTTTTCTATTTCTATTGTTTCATCCTTTTTTATATTAGCAACATTCATGGTTTTTATTTTACCACTTTTCTCCAACTATATGGTTTATAGGTTGTTCCGTTTTTCATCATTGCATACGTTGCAGTTGCAATATAACGAGCTACTGCATGTCGTGCTTTATATTCTGTTAATCCTTTTGTTAATAAAAATTCATAATATTTACCGATATCATTATTTCCTCTTATTGATGCCAATGCCGCTATTTTATAAACACTTTTCAATATGCTTGAATGTCTTATTCTTCGCTTTCCATAATTTCTATTTCCACTTGTTTTTTGATGATAAACTAAACCACAGTATCCCCAGTATTTATTTTTGCTTGCAAATCGTTTTGCATCTAAGACTATTCCATAAATCTTTACTGAATTTATGGTATCTATTCCACTTACATTACACATATCATCTATTATGGATAGCTTTTTTCTTAGTTTCTTAAATTCTTCCAAATATTTACTCTTTGTTTCTTCATAGTGCGATATCAATATGTTTTGTTCTTTTTCTACAAACTGAAATATTTTATTTCTGGGCAACTCAATATCTATTTTACTATTTAAGCCTTCGCCCCTATAGAGGGCAGATTTCTGATTCTTTAACCTTACTCCCATTTTTACTAGATCTTCATAGGCACTTAATAGTTTACGTATCTGATATGATTCATCCATGGTATGATAGACTTCTTTTAAGAAGCCTCCTCGTAATAATAAACTTAATTTTCCAGCATCGATATCATCATTCTTTGCTCCATCACTTAGTAAACTATTTCTGTAAGGATCACATACAACTATCTTATCTACTGAATCTTTTAACTCTACATAAAGCCAATGAGTACTCGTGGTTTCTTCTATCGTTAAGAGCTTCTTACCTCGCAACATGGATATGTCTTTTTGCAAAGATTCTAATTTTCCCAAGCCTTGACTGTACTTTGGTGTTTTTGACTTAGAAGTTAACCTGGCTAACGAGTAGCCATCTTGTGACCAATCTAATCCCAAGTAATAGTCATATTCTGTCAAAGAACTATAAGTGTTTAATTTGTTTTCTTTACTCTTTTTTGTAATTTTCACTTCGGTCTCCTTTCTTTTTAGAAGTTCATTTTTCCACCTTCCTAATATAAGGTGCTAACTCATTAAAGAAAGTGAGACCGTTTCTTAATTTACCGACATTGAAAATATACTGAGAAAATAAAAGGGCATTATTTGCTGTCATAAATAGAACTCAGCCATTATTTCCTATCTACCACCTTTATGGTTTTACTAACAACACTTTCACTACACTTACAATCCTTGTTATCACTAACTGTAAGCGTAATTTTATAATTTCCAGCATTTAGATACGAATGGAATATTTTAACTCCATCATATTTATTTCCATCACCCATATTCCAATGGTATGTTAAAGAATTACTATCTGGATCATAAGATTCTGTAGCATCAAATAAAACATTGTCGTTTGCTCCACCAATAAATGTATCACCAATATCAGATATTTTAGCTACAGGAGATTGATTAACATATATTTCAATTTCCTTCTTTAGTAAGACGATTGAGTTATCTAACGGATTCTGCAAAATTATTTCAACTTTATTATTTCCAGATTTATTAAATGCTTTTTCAACATAACGACCTTTACCTATATCACCATTTGCAAAATGCCATTCAATTGGAATCTTTATTTTTGAATTATCCGTTGTGTAGCTAGCTTCTAATTTTACTTTTTCATTAATACAAGTAACAGAAGGAGCAGAAAGAGTTAAAGTTGGCAATTCATAAATCATAATCGATTTCGTCACTTGTGTTGTAGCATTTTTGTCATCTGTAATTTCATACATTACATTATGTTTGCCAGCTTTTGTAAAAGTATGTTCCACTTCTGCTGAAGTCGAGTCTTCACACTCCCCAACTAACCAAACCACACTTTTTATTTTTCCATCAACATCATTTATTCCTTTTCCACTAATTGATATTGGGTTACCCACAAAACCAAAATCTGGTAATTCAATTTTACCTGTTGGAAGTGAATTAACTTCAATTATCAATTCATGAGTTGCAGAACTGTTCGATAAATTAGTTTCATCTTTTACAGTTAAACTAACTTTGTAATTACCAGGTTTATTAAAACTATGAGAAACATTAACACCTTCTTTCGATGTTCCAGCTCCAAAATTCCATAAGTACTCTGTTAAAACTCCATTTGGGTCATACGATTTGGAAGCATCAAATTTTAACACTTCATTAATGTTAGCAAACAATTCACCTTCAGCAATTGCTACTGGTTTTTCATTAACATATACTGTTTTTTTAATAGTTGACGAATTGCAACCAGATTTGCTATCAGTATTAATAGTAAGCTCAACTATGTAATTTCCATATTTGGAAAAATTATGTGTGATCTTTTTCCCAACTGCAGATGATCCATCGCCAAGATTCCAATTATAACTGGTTATTTCATTTCCTCTACCATCTGATAGAAGCGCATTAAATTCAATATCCGTGTTAACTGCAACTGAATCTTGATATGTAAATTCAGCTAATGGAGCTTCCTCAACGGAAACAATTAATTCGTCAGTATCTGTATTATCACACTCACCCGTTTGCTCACCAGTTATGGATAGCAAAACATTAAAAACGCCAGCTACTTTATATACATGAGAAGTTTTCTCTCCACCGCCAACAGAGCCATCGCCGAAATCCCAAGCAAAACTGTTAACAATTCCATCTGAGTCAGTTGATTTATACGCATTAAAGAATACTTCTTTTCCACTACAAGTAATTATATTTTCGCCAGCAAAAGCAACGGGTGATTCAACAACTTTCAATATTTTTGTATCGTAACTATAGTTACATTCCAATCCAGAGTTATCCGATACTTTTAACTTAACAATATATAAACCCGGCAAAATATAGTTTTTGTTTACCGTAATGCCCGAAGAAGTAGAACTATCACCGAAATCCCATTCGTATTTAAGCAAATCACCATCAGCATCAAATGATTCGGACGCATCAAGGGTAACAATATCACCAGTGCAAATTATTTCATCCATGCCTGCATTGGCAATTGGAGCAGAATTGATTTTTACTTTTACTTGAGTAGTTGCAATAGAATTTGAAAGACCGTGTCCATCATCGGCAATTAAAATAATTGGATAGCTTCCAACAGAATTATAGTTGTGAGTTATTTCCTTACCATCGGCAAGTGTACCGTCACCCAAATCCCAAGTAAAACTTAAAACATCACCATCCCTATCAAAAGATTCGCCAGCAGAAAGCGTAATAGAATTGTTACATGAATTGATATCACTAATATACTTTATAGTTGGACTGCTATTAACAAACACCAGAATAGATTTTTTAGATGTGGAATTATTTACGCTTGAATTATCTGTTGTAAGAAGATTGATTACATATTTTCCAATTTCATCAAACTTATAAGTAAACTTAGACGAGTTACTTAAGGCTTTATTGTCTAAACTCCATTCATATTTTTCAATACTTCCATCTGTATCAAAGGATTTTGTAGCATCAAAATTAATTGATTCACCAACTGCAATTTTATAATAATCCTTGGTTATTATTGTAGGGGCTTCGTTCACTACAATAGTCAAATTATCGTAATCAATTGCATCAGTATGTTTTGAATTATCCATAACTCGCAACTGAACATTGTAAGAACCAGGTTTATCAAGTGAGTAATTAAAATCTTTTTCATTACTAATTATTTTGTTTTCTAAAAGCCATTCAGTTAAAACAATAGTTCCATCAATATCTGATGAATTTTTAGCGGAAAGGTTCATAGCTTCACCTGGCGCAACAATCTGATCAGGTCCAGAATCTGCAATTGGTTTAGCATTAATTACTACTTTAATTTCACTTGTAGCCTTGTTATTTGAAGCTGGCGAATTATCTTCAACTTCCAAAGCAACTTTATATTTACCACTACTTTTGTAAAAATGTTCTACGTTTCTTCTATTACTAGTTGAGCCATTACCAAAATTCCAATGGTACTTTGTTATTTCACCATCTGTGTCTGTCGATTTGCTAGCATCAAATATAACGGAAGCATTTGTCTGAAAAACATCAACACCAGCATTGGCAATCGGTTGCGCATTTACAGTAACTATCATTACATCGTCATCATATTCTGTTTTAGTACCAGAGTTATCTTTCACTTTCAGTTTTACTTCGTATTTCCCAGGTGATGAAAATTTGTGAGTTACAACTTTCTCTAATTTCTCAAATTGATTTGCACTCGACCACACAAACTCTGCAATCTCCCCATCTTTATCTATCGAGTTACCAGCATCAAGAGTTAGTAATTCATCAACAGCAATTTCAATATCCTTACCAGCTTTAGCAATTGGAGGATTGTTAACCCAGACAATCATTTTATCAACCGAAATATTATTTTTCACGGCAGAGTTATCAGTAACCTTTAAAGTAACATTATATTTGCCAGCTTTATTAAATGAGTGAGAAACTATTTTATCTCCCTCTTTTACTCCATCGGCAAAATTCCATTCATACGAAATTAAATGTCCATCAGAATCATTGCTTTTGCTTCCATCAAAGTTTATAATTTCATTTATTGAACAGTGAATATCATCCCCAGCATTAGCTACTGGAGATGCATTAATCCAAACGTTAAATGAATCAACATTAGTATTACATTCACCATCAAAATTGTCAGTAACTGTTAGTCTAATATTATATAGCCCGTGTTTGTTATAAACATGCGATGTGTTTTTCCCGCTTCCGCTATTTCCATCTCCAAAATCCCAATCGTAAGTTTTTATCCAACCGTCAGGATCGTAAGATAGTTCTCCGGTAAAATTTATTTTTTCATTCGGAGCTCTAAGAATATCATCACTAGCAATAGCTTTAGGTAATTCATTAATAGTAATATTAAATTCTTGATAGCTACCAGATTCTATAGAATTTGAATTGTCATTAATCGCTAATATAATTGGATGTTTTCCTGCATTCGAGAAAGTTACTTCCTCTTTAAATCCTTCCGTTATAATACCATCGGGGAAAATCCACTTTACACTTATTTTTTCATTCTCAAAATCTTTTGAATCAGAGGCATCAAGAACAAATGAATTACACTCTTGAGATTGAACAACACTTTTTCTAATAACTGGTCTGGTGTTTGGTGCTTTTGTAGTTATTGGTAATGTAATTGGAATTGGATTTCCAGTTTCATCTTTTATCAAAAATATTGCATCGTTAGCTGCTTTGCCTCCAGGCCCAAACTGGATTGCACAAATTTCATTTTTTTCAAAAGCTAGTAAATTCACTAAATCAGATTTAGAATTTCCATCGTCAGAGGATTTTAATTTTAATCCAGAACGATACGGAGTTTTTAATGATAATTGAGCACCATCAGCGTCGTAGTTTTTAACTATTACACGTGAGTTTTCTCCTGAATTAAACCTTAATTGTATTGGATCCATTTGGGGTAAAAGATGAACTGTAGGTGCATAATTAAGTATTTTAATTACATCGTTATTTTCACTAATGGTTCTAACGTTAAAAACATTTGCATCATCCCCTGAAATGCCTTCAACCAATAACTTGAAATAATATGCACCGTTAACAAATTCACCTTCATTTTTTTTAAGACTCGCAAACGGGAACCAATTATTATCATACTGAGTTTCATTAGAAACAAAAAGCTCTTTTAACAATTTGCCCTTGTATAAATCTTTGCTACTAGGAGATTCTGAAGTAATTGATTTTACTGAATACGCTTTCTCCCCACCGAATAAAGAAAATTTAAACTCAGAATTAAAATTTAGATTAAAGGCTTGATCATTTTCACCAAAACAATCAATATCAAATAATTCTAATATTAGTGAATCAGATGAATTCTCATCAACTTGAATAAAAAACAATTGCTTAAAATCGTTATCGCCTTCTTTAGGATTTCCATCAGCACCATACGTTACAAAATTAACTGTTTGCTGACTTAATATTTCTGAAACACCAATAAACAAGAGTCCCACAAATAGGATTTGACAAAATTTAATTTTCATAATAATCTTCATTTTATTTTATTCAATAGTATATTTTTTGCTGTTACCTGTATAATCTTCAAGTGATATATATTTAATAAACACTTCTGAGTCCCCAGCATTTATATAAATATTTTTAGAATATACATCATCATTTGTCAGTTTAAGAACAATCTCTCGCTCAGCGGAATTAACACTTAAAGTAACAATTGCTTTTTTTGTTAATCCAGAAATATCCGAGGCAGTAATTTTTACAAAATATTCATTTTTATTTTTAGAGTCTCTTCTCAACTTATGAGCAATTAACTTTGGAGGTTCAGAATCTTTTATAAAATCAATGCTTTTTCTTACTAGACTTCCTGCGAAATAAAAGTATTTAAGAATCTCCGCCACTATCTTTAGTTAGTTTTAAAATTAAGCAAACATCAAGTTATGTAAGCCAGCGATATTCTTAAATATTAGTGAATGTTGATTCCTCGGGTTTCTGAATCTTTGTGACAATATTTGGTAAATTTTCATTTTACCAAATGAATGTTCAACGGTTATTCTCCGTTTTGAAAGTTCTTTATTCTGTTTTTTTTCTTCTTGCGTTAATTCTTTTCC
>JAQIBR010000060.1 GCA_027858955.1 Bacteroidales bacterium | reverse complement strand
TATTTTCACTTCGTTCAATTAGCGGTTTTGTTGATCTATCGGCATTAACCATTGTAAATTCAAAATTTGCTATGCGGCATTTTGCACTACAATTGGTATAATTTCAATAAATATGTCAGAATATACTATGCATGCATCATTGTTTTTTAGTATATTTGCAATGCATGCATTGTAATATTTATATATGAACACACAAGCAACAGTCGACTTTCATTTACGATCATCACTATTTTCCATGATGCGAATGTATAACCTGCTCGCATCACAAAATGGTATTACTCAGGGTGTTGGTTATGTTCTGCTCATCATTGAAAAATCAGGCACACCAGCAACAAAAGTAGCTCCACTTATGGGAATGAGCAGTTCCAGTTTAAGTCGATTACTGAAAAATATGGAAAATACTGATTTGATTTATAAAGAATCTAATTCGAGTGATAAGCGTGTTGTAAAAGTTTTTCTTACTGAAAAAGGAGTGGAACTTAGGCGAGAAGTTAAGAGAGTTGTTCTTGATTTTAACAATAATATATGTGAAAGAATTAGCAAGGAAGATTTTGATGTTTTTGCTAAAGTGACTACAATAATTAAAGAACAGGTTCAAGCTGACTTAGCTGAATTTCAATTAAATAATAATTTAAAAAAATAATAATATTTATATAATTATAAACCAGTATGATAAGAAGAATAAATAAAGTAGCAGTTCTTGGTTCCGGTGTAATGGGATCGGGTATTGCCTGTCATTTTGCCAATATCGGACTCGAGGTATTGCTTATCGACATTGTTCCTCGAGAGTTGAACAAAAACGAAGAAGCTAAGGGTTTAACTTTGGACAGCACGGTGGTAAGAAATAGGATAGTAAACGATGCTTTAAAAGTCTCTTTAAAATCAAAGCCATCTCCAATCTACGATCAAAAATTTGCCAAGAGAATCACAACTGGTAATTTTGATGACGATTTAGCCAAAATTAAAGATTACGACTGGGTTATTGAAGTTGTAGTTGAACGTCTGGATATCAAAAAAATGGTTTTTGATAAAGTAGAAAAACTTCGCAAACCAGGTTCTTTGGTAAGCACCAACACATCAGGAATTTCAGTAGAGAAAATGATTGATGGTAGGAGCGAAGACTTCCAGCAGAATTTCTGTGGAACGCACTTTTTTAATCCTCCTCGTTATTTGCAATTGTTTGAGATTATACCAACATCTAAAACTGCTCCTGAGGTAGTTGAGTTCTTAACTGGTTATGCCGGTAAATTCCTAGGCAAAACTGCTGTTCTTGCTAAAGATACCCCAGCATTTATTGCCAATAGAGTAGGAACTTTTTCTATTATGGAATTGTTTAACAATGTGAAAAAATACGGCTTAACAATTACCGAAATTGATAAGCTTACTGGACCGGTTATCGGTCGCGCCAAATCGGCAACATTCCGTACCGCTGATATCGTTGGTTTAGATACCTTAATTCACGTTGCCAATAATATTAAGGTTACAACAAAAGATGAAGCAAACGATTCGTTTTTGGTTCCTGATTATTTGCAAGAAATGCTTGACAAAGGTTGGTTAGGCTCTAAAACCAAACAAGGTTTCTTTAAAAAAGTTGTTGAAGATGGCCAGAAGAAATTCTTAACCATTGATTTTGAAACTTTGGAATATACCGAGGACGATAGGCCTAAATTCTCTGTTTTTGAAAAGACAAAAGCCATTGATGATTTACGCTCAAGAATGCCAATCTTATTGGCTGACAAAGGAAAAGTAGGTGAATTCTATCGTGCTTCATTTTATTCTTTATTTCAATTTGTTTCTAATCGCATCCCTGAAATTTCGGATGAGATTTATAAAGTAGATGATGCTCTGAATGCAGGTTTTGGATGGAAATTGGGTCCTTTCCAAACTTGGGATGCTGTTGGTGTTGAAGCTAATGTAAAAGCCATGGAAGAAGCTGGTAAGAAGGCTTCTCAGTGGGTTTATGATATGCTTGAAGCTGGTGTTACTAGTTTTTATAAAGTTGAAGGTGGATTGAAATATTTCTACGATATCCCTACTAAAGCTTATAAAGTAGTTCCTGGACAAAGTGAAACACTTTCTTTGGAAGTTTTACGCGATACCAACGTAGTTTGGGAAAATAATGATACCACTATTTTCGATTTAGGAGATGGCGTTTTAAATATTGAATTCCATACCAAAATGAATACCGTTGGACAAGGTGTTTTGGAAGGATTAAACAAAGCCGTTGATTTGGCAGAAGCCGAATATTCAGCACTTGTTATTTCCAACGAAGGAGACCATTTTTCTGCTGGTGCCAATGTTGGTATGATTTATATGCTAGCTATCGAGCAAGAATGGGAAGATTTGGATATGGCTATTCAATGGTTCCAAAAAACGACTATGCGTTTACGCTATTCTTCAATTCCTGTAGTTTCTGCTCCTCACGGAATGGCTCTAGGAGGAGGTTGCGAAATTTGTATGCATTCCGATAAAGTTGTTGCTCACGCTGAAACATATATGGGATTGGTTGAGTTTGGTGTTGGTCTTATCCCCGGTGGTGGTGGAACCAAAGAATTTGCTCTTCGTTTAGGTGATGAGTTAAATGATGGTGATATCCGTACCAATGCATTTTTAAATAGATACCTCAGTATAGGACAAGCTAAAGTTTCAACTTCTGCTTACGAAGCCTTTGATTTAGGTTATCTAAGAAAAGGAACAGATGAAGTAGTGGTAAGTCGTGCGCATCATTTGGCATTTGCTAAAAAAGCTGCTTTGCAAATGGTTGAAAAAGGATATACAAAACCTGCTCCCCGTAACGATATAAAAATTCTTGGTAATGAAGCTATGGGATTAGTTTATGTTGGTGCCGATGGCTTTACAACTGCCAATTATATGTCGGAACACGATAAGTTGATTGCTGAAAAATTAGGTTTTGTAATGGCCGGCGGTGATATTTCGCAAGCTTTAACCGAAGTTTCTGAACAATATTTGCTCGATCTGGAACGCAGAGCTTTCCTTGAATTGTGTATGCAGCGCAAAACGTTGGAGCGCATTCAAAGTTTAATTACTAAAGGAAAAATTCTCCGCAACTAAGACGGCCATTAACTAAATCATTGTTAAATTAAAAAAAAGAAAAAATATGAATGCATATATAGTAGGTGGATATCGTTCGGCAATTGGGAAAGCTCCCCGTGGTGCTTTTCGCTTTATGCGTCCCGATGATATTGCTGCGGAAGTAATTAATCATTTAATGAAAGATTTTCCGCAAATAGATAAATCAAAAATTGACGAAATAGTGGTTGGTAACGCTTTTCCTGAAGCTGAATCTGGTTTCAATATGGGAAGATTACTTTCTCTAATGACTATGGACAGCGTAGATGTGCCTGGCTCAACAGTAAATCGCTATTGCGCTTCCGGTTTGGAAACAATAGCAATTGCTTCTGCAAAAATTTCTGCAGGTTTAGCAGATATGGTAATTGCAGGTGGAGCGGAAACTATGTCAATGATTTCAATGGGTGGATGGCGTCAGGTTCCAAATCCAACTATTGCTAAGGAGAATCCAAAATGGTATCTAAGCATGGGTTTAACCTCCGAGATGGTTGCCAATGAGTACAAAATCACTCGCGAAGAGTTAGATATTTTCGCAGCTAAATCTGTTGAAAAGGCTGTTGCTGCGATTGATAAGGGTCATTTTAAAGATCAAATCGTGCCTATTACTGTAAAAGAGAAATTTTACAAAAACGGTAAAATGGAAAGTCGCGAATATGTGGTCGATACAGATGAAGGTCCTCGTCGTGGAACTACTCCTGAAGGATTAGGAAAATTGAAGCCTGCTTTTGCAGCCGGAGGAACTTCCACAGCCGGGAACTCTTCTCAAATGTCTGATGGTGCTGCCTTTATTTTGGTGGTTTCTGAAAAAATATTGAAAGAGTATAATTTAACTCCTATTGCACGCTTAGTAGATTATCAGGTAGCTGGTGTTGAACCTTATAAAATGGGTATTGGTCCTATGGCAGCTATCCCGAAAGTTTTGAAACATGCTGGAATGAAGTTGGAAGATATGGATTTGATTGAGTTAAATGAAGCTTTTGCTACCCAATCACTTGCAGTCATTCGCGAATTGGGAATTGATGAGTCCAAATTAAATATCAATGGCGGTGCTATTGCATTAGGTCACCCATTAGGAGCAACAGGGGCAAAATTAACCGTTCAGTTGTTGAGCGATCTGAAACGCACAGGTAGTAAATATGGAATGGTTACTATGTGTATCGGAACAGGGCAAGGTGCTGCTGGAATATTCGAAATGTTATAGAC
>JAQIBR010000054.1 GCA_027858955.1 Bacteroidales bacterium | reverse complement strand
TCCTTAATGCTTATTGACCAACTTCAAACACCTAAAAATTAGAGTTATACAATTATTGTTGATTGAAGCAACGGTAAACAGCAAATCAACAGATACCCGGAGTAAAATGGTGTTGCGTGCAGCGCGAAGGTTGCGCACGAACGTGTGAGACCTGAATTGAATAAAGATTCTAAATCTTTAGCGAATCAAATAACGAATTAGCTAGAAAATTAAAAAGAAAAGCATTAGGCAATTTCCAGATTAACAAATTCCTTTCAAAGCTTTTGCTCCATCCATGATAAATCGCAGCTCAGCAGCTTTCTGCAAACTTATGATTTGCTCTCTTTTATCTTTTACAGTAATATCAGTTAAAGAAAAATCTGTTTTATTAAAACAAACTTCAACTAAGTCGGAAAAGTAGATGTAGTTATTTTCTGTTTCAGCAAGTGAATAACTCTGATTGCCATTTTTATAGGATAGCAAATTTTCTTTATTTAACTTTTCAAAGAAATAACCTTCCTGATTTGCATCATAACTTTCTTTGGTTAAATAAACATGAGGCTTGTCTTTATATGGCTCGCCGGCTGTTGGGCAAAAAGTAGTGCAATTTCCACATTCGTTACAGAAATCGGCAATGTTTAAAATTTGCTGACTTTGTTTTATCTCAAAAGGCTGGTCGGGATTTAAATTTGCCTTTCCTTCTTTTATGTTAAGCATCACCATTTCAATAGTTTGTGCTTTTACTTTATAATTGAAATTAGCACGATTAGGACAAACACTTACACAAATATTACAATAGTCGTCGCATGACAAACAACGCGAAGCTTCTTCCATTATTTGCTCTGCTGTTGTTATAATTTTGTGATCAGCTTCCCCGAAAATTCTTTTTGCGCGAGCAGTAAGATGTTCCTGTTCAGTAATTTTTTTATCGCTTTTTTCAAAAGAAAAATGATGTTCAAGTTTGGCAATTTTTATAATTTCTTGGGCCATACTTTGTCCGTCGCCTACTGCTTGTACAATACTTGCTGCTCCATGTCGTGCATCACCACCAAGAAATATCTTGCCTGAACGTAATAATTTAGAATCCTTGCTTAATTTCAAAATATCTTCGTCAGAAAAAGGAATATTAACGTCCTGACCAATAGCAGGAATTATTGCTGTAGCCTTAATATCGATAGGTGCTTCATTTTTTGAGATGATAGTTAAACGTCCATCAGTTCCTCTCTTATCGCTCAATTGCATGGGATCACAGCGAAGAATCATACCGTTCTCATTTTCAATAATTTCAAGTGGACTCAAAAGATTTAAAAAGCGAATACCTTCAGTTTTTGCATCTTGAATTTCTTCTGCATCGGCAGGCATTTGAGCTAAAGACCTACGGTATACAATTGTCACATTGCCTTGTCCTTTTTGCAATTTTTTGGCTGCACGAGCAACATCCATTGCAGTATTTCCACCACCAATTACAATAACATTATTACCTTGGTCTTTTACAGTGTGATTCTTAAAATCGTTGAGAAAAGCTAATGCGTCGAATACCATTTTAGCATCAGACCCTGGAATTTTTAAGGATTTCATATTTTGTGCTCCAATAGCAACGTAAACATAATTGTAAGCTCCTTTTAGTTTATTATAAAGCTCTTGATTAACAATCGTATTATAACTTATTTCAACACCTAAACTTTCTATTCTTGCAATGTCTTCGTATAAAGCATTATTCGGCATACGAAAACTAGGAATAGCTTTGTGCACCAATCCTCCTGCCGAATCCTCGCTTTCAAATATCTCTACTTTAAATCCTTCAAGTGCTAAGAAATAAGCCGCAGATAAACCTGCAGGACCTGCTCCGATAATTGCAATTTTTAATCCGTTTGATTTTGGAATATTTAGAATATTATCTTTACCTTGTTGGCTAACAAAATTCTTTATTTCTCTAATTTGAATGGGATTATCGTAGTTTATTCTAGTGCATTTACTTTGGCAAGTATGTTCGCAAACCAAACCTAAAGTTTGAGGAAATGCATTGTTTTTTAAGATTACATCGAATGATTTTTGAAAATCGCCTTGAGCAGCATAATGCAAATATTCAGGAATATTCTGAGTTGTTGGGCAGGTATCAACGCATGGAGCTGCTATACAGTCAAATATATTTAGTTCTCGCTCCGTTTTAATATTTTTTTGTTCGAAAAGTTGGTAGGTATAAGCTTCGTTTTTCACTACAGCTTTGGCGTATTCTTGTAACTTTTTAAGGTGAGAGGCACTATTTTTTTCTGAAATTTCTGAAATGCCATTTTGCTGATTATCTTTTAAATGCTGTTGGATATTCTCAGCATATTGAGCCATTCTACTGTATGCACCGGGTTTTAATAAATCTGAAGAAACAGTAATTGGCTGTATTCCACAATCCAAGACTTCGGCAATATTAAAAGCATCAATTCCACCTGAAAAGCTGATTTCAAGTCGACCATTAAATTCTGTTTGTAATTTCGCTGCAACATTAATGCTGATTGGATGTAAGGCTCTGCCACTCAAATACATCATTTCTTGATTTGCATCAAAAACGGATTTTTGATTTTTAACTTCCAATGTATTAGTAAGCTTTAATCCAAATTGAACGCCTGTTTTTTGAGCTGACTTCTCGAGATTTTTGATAATTGTTAGAGCATCCGAATAATTTAAGTCGTGCTCAAATGCTAAATCAGGCACTTGAACCGGCCATGCAAGCTTATCATTTAAGATTGAGCGTAAATCATTCGCTCCCAATAGAGTAGGGTTTAGCTTAACAATTGTATGAAGCTTCTTTTCTTCGATTAAATAACGTGCAATATCTTCAATCTCATTTGCAGGGCAGCCATGCATTGTTGATAAAGTAATATTATTCGAGATTTGAGTAGGAATATCAATCAAATCAATTTCAGGGTAGATACTTCGAATTTGATCTTTTTTTATTTCCAACTCAGAAGCACAATTGTTCATTTTATCAAAAAACCATTGAACATTTTTCTGCAAAATTCCCTGTAATTCGTAACCAACACTCATATTAAAAATTGTTTCCGGGCTTTTTCCCCAATCCAATTTGTGATTTAATATGTGGATAATTATCCAGGCATTGAGATATTCATCAAAGCTTTGTTGTATTTTTAATTCTTGCGACCATTCGCAATTATAACCTTCGTCTTGCATATCGATACAAGGCTTACTCAGTTTAAATTCATCAAGGGTTTGTATAGTTTTCAATTCGATATAGCGGGCACCGAATAGCCAAGATGAAACAATATTTTGCGACAATTGTGTATGAGGTCCGGCAGCTACTCCATAAGGTGATGACAGAGTTTCGCCGAATCGCTTAATCTTTAATTCTTTAAAGTGATTTGGGTCAACAAAAAGTTGTTTAGAAAGCCCTAATACTTCATTCTTCGATTGCAGTTCGTCCAAAATTCTTTCTAATAGTCCGCTCAGCGATATTGGATAAAATTGATCAGTCATAATAGTTTATTTTCCGCTTAAAATTACCAAGGTTTTATTTGCTGTCAAAGCTAGCTTTTTAGCTTGGAAAAAAAAATGACAAGAAAGTAAATAATCAGAGATAAAACATTATTTTTGCTTTTTATTGTAAAATAATCCTTAGGGGAAAAAAACTTAGAAAAATGAAAATTGCATTAAAACTGTTTTTATTATTAGTGATAATCGGACTTGGATATATGGTTGTTGAAAGCATAATGGAGCCTGTTCGTTTTAATAAAGAAAAAGATAAGCGCGAGCAAGCGGTTATTCATAAGTTAGAAGATATTCGCGCTGGTGAATTAGCCTACAGAAAATTTAATGACGTGTATTCTGCAAGTTGGGATACTTTAATTGATTTCTTGAAAACTAGCGAGTTTTATATTGTTAAAGAAATTGCAGATCCTAATGATACCACGTTTACTAAAACAATCCGTGATACTCTTGGTACTATTCCAATAATGGATTCTTTATACAATCATCGTGCAAATTTCAAAATTGATAAACTTAAGTATGTCGATCATCTTAGGTACGTTCCAATTCCGGCAAAATTCTTTGCGAATGAAATCTTCGAATTACGTATAGGTAAAATTGAAAGAGGAGGTGTTCCTGTTCAACTTTTCGAATGCCAGAGTCATTACCGAGTTATGCTTAAAGGTCTTGACAATCAATTGATTTTGAATTTAATCAATTCGGTCGAGGAAATGAATAAATACGCAGGACTGAAAGTAGGATCGATTACTGAAGCATCTACTGAAGGAAACTGGAAATAAAACATATGCCTTTGCGTACAACTACTAAAGCATCGGCCCAATTTATTGATCGGGACTTTCAGTCCGATAATACAAAAAATAATAGATTATCCATTCAGCTTAGGCAGGATGGATTTTCTTTTGCCCAGATTGATAGTATCTCAAAGAAAGTTCTCTCAATTGAAGACTATCAAGTGCCCTTTATGTTGGGAAATGAAGCTTTTTATCAAAACGAAAAGGTGAATCTTCGCTTAGAAGATATTCTGGCTGAAAAGCAAATACATCGAAATAATTATAAAAGTGTTCATTTTGTTGTAGATAATAATTTTTTCACATTGGTTCCTACCGAATTATTTGAATCTAAGCAAGTTGATGAATATCTAAAACAGGTACATCAAATACCTGAAAACTTTGCAGTAAAAACAGATGAGCTTTCTTTTTTCTATAGCAAGAATGTATATGCTGTATACGCTCCTCTATTCTATAATCTTACTGATCATTTTTCGAAATTTGTAATCAAACATGCTTCAACAATTTTTATTCAGCAAATGGCAGTACTGCAAAAGATGCGAAAAGGAAATGCTGTTTATGTTCATGTTGGCGCTACATCGATGCATATAATTGCTTTTGAAGATGAAAAATTACTGTTTTCTAATAGTTTTACTTTTAAAGAAAAGGAAGACTTTATTTACTTCATATTACTGGTATACAATCAGTTAAAATTCAAACCTGAAACTGTTCCTTTATTGTTTTCTGGGAATATTGATCGTCGTTCACCGCTGTATGCAATAGCATATCAATATCTTGGCGATCTTGATTTCACGAATGCACAAAGAAGCGGATTAATTTTTGGAAACGATATTCCTGATCCAATCGGATCAAAATACCTTGTACTAACTCAGGCAGTTTTATGCGAATAATTAGTGGATTTTATAAAGGTCGGAAACTCGACTTACCCAAAAACTTAACATTGCGGCCTACTACCGATATGGCCAAAGAAAGCTTGTTTAATGTTTTGCGTAATCTTGTGGATTTTGATGATGTTGTTGCGCTAGATTTGTTTTCTGGAACTGGAAGCATCAGTTTTGAGCTTAGTTCAAGAGGAGCTAAAAGCGTGTTGGCGGTTGAGAATAGCGGACAACAAATTAGGTTTATAGAATCTATTATACAAAAATTAAAAATGGAAAATATGCGCATTCTCAGAATGGACGTTTTTCAATTTTTCAAAACGAATAAGCAAAGCTTTGATCTTATTTTTGCCGATCCTCCTTTTGATATGCCCGAATCGGAGACTATAGCTGATTTGATTTTTTCAAATAAAATGCTTAAGACAAATGGAATTTTTGTTTTAGAGCATCCAAAACATTCATCTTTTTCTGAACATCCCAATTTTTTCGATCACCGCAATTATGGCAGTGTAAACTTCAGTTTTTTTAAGAACAAAGAGAAGCTAGCGGAATAATACCAATTGTAGTTCAAAATGCCGCGTAGCAAATTTTGAATTTACCAGGGTTAATGCCGATAGATCAACTAAACCGCTAATTGAACGAAGTGAAAATATGTGGCATTTAGTTGACTAATCGGTATAAAATATCTGGCTTTTTATTTTTATCTCTATCACGTTTTATTATGAAATCGAAATAACGATCTATGCCTTCATGTGGGTTTTTGGCTGGATATAGCAGTACATTACCATCACGATCGAGAAGAATATAAAGTGGATAAGTACGAACGTTGTAATTATTTAAAAGTTCAAAATTGTTATTAAATAAAAGCCTGTCCCAGCTTGTTTTTGCTTCACTAGAAAACTTGCTTAGTCCGTTCTTTGTATAATTGACTAGAATTCCTAAAACAGCGATATCCAATTTGTATTCTTCGTGCAATCCTTCAATTAAAGCAAAATCCGATTCGCAGGCTTGACAATTATCCGACATAAAAACCATATATACATAGCGCCCTTTATAATCTTCCAAACTTTTAACAATGCCATCGGTTGATTTAAGTTTAAATTTAGGTGCAGGAGTTCCAATTTGCATCTTTGTCAATAGGCTTAATATAGTTGAGCCAATTTCTTGATGTTTAGGAAATTTGCTTGATTTTGATATTGCTTGAATCAGAGCTGCAACTTGCTTAGGATTAAAGTCTTTATTGAAATACGCTACTTTCAGAGCATTTAAAAGAACTAGTTCCCGAAGGCGAGCCTGTTCCAGAATGGGGTCTTTACTTATATAATTTAGCAGACTACTAACATTGGCTCCAGATTTAATGAGATCAATAAAATCGTGATAATTAGTGTTTCGTTTTCCTGTTACAAAATATTGACTAAAATATTGATTGAAAAACAGCATATAGCTTGGATTATCATACCGAACAGCTTTATTTTTTAAATATGTTTCTCCTAATTTCAAATCTGAAGCAGTCCGTGAAGCAATTTTTAATTCTGCTAATTTATAAGCGATAAAGTTTTTGAAAAAAATTTGTTCTCTTGGAGTTAAAGAAGAAGTGTTGCTTAGTTTTTCATGTATTTCTTTTTCGAAAGATTGCAAGAGTTTTACATTGCGATATTTATATATTTCGATAAAATTTTCTTCCAGAAAAACACTAAAAGTATAATTGAAATTATCGATAGCTTCATTCAAAGCGTTTTTCTCATTCCATAATAAGTGTAAAGGTTTTTGCTCGCTGATTGCACTTTTGGGAGGGATTTCAGCATTGTCGATTTGGAGTTGATAGCTTTTCCCTTCTTCGGCAAAAAAAGAAAAAGATTGATTGCCAATTCTTACAAACAGCTTCTGAATATCGACGATTTCAAAAGCAAGTTCAAAGTCTTCGCTATCGTTTATTTCATCTATATCGAGTAGTTTTTCATTATAACTTATCTGATCTGAAAAAACAGAAATGCGAATTACCATTCCTTTTCCATTAATGACTTTACCTTTAAGAAAAGTTGGTAAAGCATAAGATAAGGTATGAATTAATACAAATAAGCAAATAAAAATAAATTGTATGAAATACCTTGTCATTCTATTCTAACGTTTAAATACGTTGATTATTTGAGAAATTGGAGTACTTCGGCAGGGACAAACTGGCTCACATCACCCTTGTGGCGTAAGATATCGCGAACAATTGATGAATTGATTGCCGTATGCTCAGGTTTAGTAAGTAGAAAAACCGTTTCGATATATGGATCCAATTGTTTATTAATTTGTCCTATACTCCGTTCAAATTCAAAATCGGCCGAAGTACGCAAGCCTCGAAGCAAAAATTGAGCGTTTACCTCACGACAAAAATTTATTGTCAGGCCGGTATAATTTTGAACTTCAATTTTATTGCCGTTGGCAAAAACGGCTTGAATCATTTTTATACGAGTATCCAAATCAAAATAAGTTGATTTTAAGGCGTTTACTCCAATTGCAACTATAATTTTATCGAAAAGTGGTATCGCTCTACGAATTATAGATGCGTGTCCACGAGTGATGGGATCGAAAGAACCCGGAAATATTGCTATTTTTTCCATAATTAATCTTCTTTATCGTACCAACTGGCATACATATTATATGAATCTGAAATGCGATTTACTTCACCTTTTAGCAATTGCTCGTCAATATCTTTTATTTTTTTTGCAGGAACGCCCGCCCAAACACTGCCCGACTTTATGTGTGTGCCTTTTGAAACAACAGCTCCTGCAGCAATTATCGAATTGCTTTCCACTACAACATCGTCCATTAAAATAGCACCCATTCCAACTAATACATTGTCGCGGATACTGGCGCCATGCACAATTGCATTATGAGCTATAGAAACATTATTACCAATTTCGACAGGCGATTTTTGATAAGTACAATGAATGATGGCTCCGTCTTGTACATTTACATTATTCCCAATCCGAATGCTGTGTACATCGCCTCTAATAACAGCATTAAACCAAACGCTACATTTGTCGCCCATAATAACATCACCAACTACAGTTGCATTATCAGCTAAGAAGCATTCTTTGCCAAAAATGGGCGCAACGCCTTTCACTTTTCGAATTATTGCCATTATAAAATTTTCTCAAAAATACTGAAAAAATAAGAACCCGACTTTTATAATGTTTAAATCTGTGAGACTTTTATTTTGAGAAACAAAATAATTAGCCGAACTGATCCAGAGCGTGATCTTATACCAATTGTAGTTCAAAATGCCGCATAGCAAATTTTGAATTTATCCCGAACCTTCAGGAGTCAATGCCGATAGATCAACAAAACTGCAAATTGAACGAAGTGAAAATATGCGGCATTTAGTTGACTAATCGGTATTATGTCTTAACCCTGAAGTGGAATCGAAAAGTAGTCGAGGGATCTTAGAATCTTAAAATATTTAAGTTTCAGTATAGCAATTGTGTTAATTGAGTAACTTTGTATACTGACTGTTCATCAGAAATTAACTTTAAACAAAATCAATAGTATTGTAAATTGCGTAGAAATATGATAATACCCCCTTATTTAAAAGAAGGTGACCAGATAGGATTAGTATCACCGGCAAAGAAAATCAGCATAAATGAAATTAAGGCTGCTATACGAATGTTTCAACATTGGGGCTTGGAACCTGTTTTTGGACAACATCTTTTTGCTCAGGATAATCAGCTTGCTGGAAATGACGAATCAAGAGCTGCTGATATCCAGAGCTTTCTGGATAATCCCGAAATAAAAGCGATTATAAGTACACGTGGAGGATATGGAAGTGTTCGAATAATAGATAAACTTAATTTTGATCTATTTAAACGCTTTCCAAAATGGTTGATTGGTTATTCCGATATCACAGTTTTTCATAGCCATTTAAATGTTCAATTGAAAATAGAAAGTCTGCATGCTACTATGCCATTGAATTTTCCTATGGATGGAAAAGCAAATTCAGCTACCGAAAGTTTACGAAAAGCACTTTTTGGAACATTAGATTCTTATACATTTAAACATAAAAGTGTAATCCGAGCAGGAAATGCAATGGGAGAATTAATAGGTGGAAACTTATCCATCTTATTTAGTTTGATGGGATCAGATTCAGAAATGAATTTTGATAGGAAAATTTTGTTTATTGAAGAATTAGATGAATACCTTTATCATATCGATAGAATGCTGATGAATTTAAAAAGGGCAGGCAAACTTAAAAGCTTGGCGGGTTTGATTGTCGGTGGAATGAGCAATATGAAGGATAACGACATACCTTTTGGGAAAAATGCTGAAGAAATTATTGTGGAACATGTTGGAGAATATAAATTTCCCGTGGTATTTGGATTTCCTGCAGGTCATATTGAAGATAATCGTGCATTGATATTAGGAAGAAAGGTTTCATTAAAAACAGATTTTGAAGAAAGCTCTTTGTTTTTCGTGTAGTGGATGAACAGTTTTGCTTGTAACTTAGTTTGATAATAGCGTCTACATTTCATATATTTACCTGAATTTAAAATTATAATATCATGGATCATACATCAGATTTTTGCATTTTAGATTATTTATCGCCAAGCGATATTGGATTTTTTGTCGCGCTTATTGTCTTTTTAATTGTTGCTGAATGGAAAGTATATGTCAAAGCTGGTCAACCCGGTTGGGCGGTTCTTATTCCTTTTTACAATTATTATGTTCTCCTAAAGATTGTTGGTAAGCCTACTTGGTGGCTTTTGGTACTGATTCTTTTTCCGCCTGTAGGTATTTTTATGGCGCTCTACGTTATCCATTTGCTTTCTAAAAGTTTTGGGTATGGCTTAGGCTTTACACTAGGCTTGATATTTTTAAGCTTTATATTTTATCCGATACTTGGATTTGGTAATTCAAAATACATCGGACCTGCCGGAGCAAATTAATATTCAATGATAGAAAAACATGAACTGGGCAAACTTGGAGAAAAGTTTGCCCTTCATTTGTTAGTTTCCAAAG
>JAQIBR010000051.1 GCA_027858955.1 Bacteroidales bacterium | reverse complement strand
ATTCTGAAAGTTCCTGTAGTAACTGCAAAAGCATAGCCACTGTATGCCAAAACTGAGGAAGTCTCTCGAAATTCTTGATGCAAAACGGCAGCATTAGTAAAAGCAACAGTTGTATGTCCTGATGGAATAGAATGATCAGAACCATTTGGACGCGTTTTGGATATGATATTTTTTAAACTATGTGTAATAGCAGCCGAAATAGCATTCGAGATAAACAGATATTTTGATTGATCAAACCAATGATTCTTAGCTTTAACTCCAATAATATCAGCCAAATACATTGTAGCAATAGGTGCGTATTGAGTATAGTCATCAATTGAAGATTCAAAGTCATTGCCCACCTTATTGCGTAAATCGGTTTGTAGATTTTGCTCAAACTGACTTCCATTTATCAAAACTCCGATTCCTATAAAAGCAGCAGGAACGATTGCTTTTTTGTAGATCGATTTGGATGAAATAGTATCCGAATATTGAGCATTTACATTCAAAATTGTCATCAAAAGAAACAAACACATTAAAACAGACCTATTCATCAATTTCTTTTTTAAATTTATTTGGTGGACTTTCGTGTCTTTTGCCAAAGGCATCCTTTTAGGAGTGCTTCAGTAGCATCTTATTTTTTTTGAGCTGTTTTACTTATTTATCTTTCTCCAATTGGATAATCAAATCTGAAAACTCAGGCAAATTATCCACCTTAAACCACTCAATATCTTCATTCTTCCTAAACCAGGTCATTTGACGTTTGGCATAGCGCCGCGAATTGGTTTTTACTTTTTCTACAGCCCATTCATAGGTTTTTTCGCCATCAAGCCATTGAAAAAACTCTTTATATCCAACTGTATTTAAGGCATTTAGATTTTTAAATGGATATAGTCGTTTTACTTCATCCAATAAACCTGCCTCAAGCATTAAGTCAACTCGTAAATTAATTCTATCATTCAAAATTGATCGCTCCTGCTCCAATCCTATCCAATGAATTTTAAAATCGCGTGTCTTTCTTTCACCGATTCTAAGATCTGAATAAGGCTTTCCTGTAGTCAGACAGACTTCAAGTGCACGTAAT
Organism: Bacteroidales bacterium; assembly: GCA_027858955.1. Classification (GTDB taxonomy): domain Bacteria; phylum Bacteroidota; class Bacteroidia; order Bacteroidales; family UBA12170; genus UBA12170. The sequence continues at coordinate 1,188 of JAQIBR010000051.1, read as the reverse complement.
AATCGCTTTGGGTTCTGCTTATCTATTTGCTCATAAAACAAAGGATCCAATTTTTTCAATTGCTTTTGCAATGGTTCAATTCCTTCATTATCATAAAGTCGCTTTAGATCTATTCTGAGTTCTTCTGAAGCATCTGGCAAATCATCAATACCATAAGCCAAAGCATCCAAATACAAACCTGAACCACCAACAACGACAACAGTATCTTTTGATTGAAATAGCTTCTCTAAAAGAGCCAAAGCATCCAGCTCAAATTCCGAAACATTATAGCTTTGATGAATTGATAAATTCCCTATAAAATGATGCTTTACCTGACTTAGCTCATCTTTCGATGGAGCAGCAGTACCAATATTCATCTCTCGAAAAAACTGACGAGAATCCGCTGAGATAATTTCAGTCTCAAGGTATTTAGCCAATTCAATAGCAAAAGCCGTTTTTCCCACAGCAGTTGGACCTACCACAAAATAAACTGTTTTCTGCTACATCTACCCTTTCTCTATGTCAAGTACCAATTCGTTGAATTGTTGAATAAGCAAATCCCAACTATATTTTTTCTTAAAGTCTAGAATATTATTAGAAAATTCCTTTTCGCGTTTATGCGTATAAAAATCAAGAATATAGGAAGCTATTTCTTCGGGATCGAGACTCGAAACATAGCCTGCTTTTTGGTGAGGCACTAATTCGGCCAAGCCTCCTACATTTGTTACCAAAATAGGTTTATTAAAATGATAAGCAACTTGAGTAACTCCACTTTGAGTTGCATTTTTATATGGTTGAACCACCAAATCGCTAACAGAGAAAAAAAACGGTATTTGCTTATCTGTGATATAATCGCTGTGAAAAATTACACGCTCTGAAATACCCAGAGTTTCTACCAAATCGAAATAAGGTTTTGAATCGCTGTAAAACTCTCCAGCAACAATCAGCATGATTTTTAGATCTTTTAATTTTGCACTTGCCAAAGCTTTTAAAGCTAAATCCAAACCTTTATATTCGCGAATAAATCCAAAAAATAAAAGATAATTCCAATCTGCATCCAAATTCAAATTTTCCAATGCTGAATCCCGATTTTCCAACTCTCCAAAATGATCGTAAAGTGGATGCGGACTAATCTTTACCGACTTTCTAAAATTGAAACTATCTAAATCTTTCTTTACCGATTCGGAAAGCACCAAAAAACCATCCATC
>JAQIBR010000022.1 GCA_027858955.1 Bacteroidales bacterium | reverse complement strand
AAAAGGGTCGCATTTTCTTCATATTCATTACGGCTGTCTGTGCCAATTTCACCGTGTTCTCTTTCAATTAGTTCATCAAATGTTTTTATTCCTTTATAGTCAGTCATGGCTTTTATTTTCACCTTATCTTTCAGAGGTGCATAAAAATCAAGGAAATGATTATCGTGAAAAACTATTTTTCTTGACATCTGACAAAGTTATCTCAAAAGTTAACATTATACAAGTTTTAATTAGAAATATCTGAGGGAAATGCGTAATATTTAGTATACCTTAACTAAAAAAAATCTTCACTAAAATTCTCATTATTGTGATGATACGTTAAATAGCGCTGATCTTCTGTGCCATTACCCAATAAGTTTGACTTTCCCGTATCCCAGAAATGGTTATATAAAATGGTAACATATCCTTAACCCAACTTGCAAATAAATTTCCACAAACATCTGCATATCAGCCATTAGCCAAATTGAGAATTATTGTTGGGTCACCACTTTTGATTTCCTAACAAAAGGACGTTCTTTGAACCCCAATGATGAACCAAAAAAATTAATAACTTGGTTATTAAGAATGCTAAGACGATAATACAAATTATCAATACGAAATTTATTGATTTGAAAATAATCAAAGCTTTAATGTTTACAGAATCTTTAATATTGTTCTTTAATCTTATTTCCTCAGTTTTCTCAACAAATAAAATACTTTCTTTAAGATTAAGACCTGAACCAAGTATATGTTGTTCAGAATTAATTAAACTTACATCATGTATATAGGTTTTAAAGTATTTAAAATAAATGGAAAGTATTAGTAATAGAACCAATAAGGCTAATCGAATCATTAATTTAATTTTTGATTTCATAATTTATTTATTATAATCGTTAAAACCACCTCCTTTGGTAGTGGTAATGTTTAATTTGGCTAAGCCTGAAATTTGTTAAATTTGAGACATGAGTAATTTTAAGAAATTATGTCATGTTATTTATAGGTGTACTTACCATATTGTATGGACACCAAAGTATAGGTTTCGGATACTTGAAGGACTGGTAAAAGAACTGCTTACAGATAATATAAAAATGTTGCTTGAGTGGAAATCATGTGAATTGATAGAAATGAACATTCAAAAAGACCACATACATCTCATTGTAAGCATTCCCTCGAAGCTTTCAATTTCAAAACTGATGGGAATCTTAAAAGGTAAAACAGAGATAAAGCTTTTCAAGAGTTATCCACAGTTGAAGAAAAAGGCGTATTGGGGTAATCATTTTTGGTCAAGAGGGTATTGTGTTTATACAATAGGTCATGACGAAGAAAAGATTAAGAAGTACGTCAAGTATCAAGAAAATCAAGAACGTATCGAAGAGCAACAACAGCTCGACTTTGGATCCTTATAGGGGCTTAATAAGCCCTCCTTCTAAGAAGGTGGATTCTTTAGTCATTTAAATAACAAAATAAAACTGTAATATGAAAGTGTTATAAGTTAATATACAATCAACCACTGGCTTAGCTTGAGGTTGATTGTATATCTTATCTTTATTTAATTTCAAAAAGAGAACTAAAAACGTATAAATTGGATTTGACTAATATTTATTTGATTCCAATATATAAATATTTTTCCAATTGATATTTAAAATTAACATGGTGCACCTTCGCCTTGACAAGATCCTGATGTTAATACATAATTATCTGTACACCATGTTCCATAATCCCTAGTTACTAGCCAATGCAAACAAAATACTTCACCGTTATAAACGTAACCAAAAGAACCTTCATCACTCCATTCAGTACATTCTCTTGTTTCACAGTAACCACTGTAGCTTATTTGAGCAGGAGCAGAAGGTGAAAAAAACTCTGAATCCCAGCTCCAACCATTGGCTACGTTAAATCCAGAAACACTTTTGTCGTTAAAACTAAATTGTAACATTGCTACAATAAATAACACAGATACAAAAACTAATTTCTTTTTCATAAGAATGTTTTTATAATTTATAAATTAATAATATTGGATTATCTCCATTTTTCAATCTTTGAATATTAGGATAATCATCTATTTTATCTTTGAATTTATTCAATATTGGTCTTATTGAAATAATTCTTTCAGGATTAATTACGCTAATAAAGCTATTATCAAACGCAAATGATGGTAATTCAAAAATTGGTATTCCTCTTTCAAGCAGTTCATCGGTTAAAACCGTATAAGACTTGCCGTGTAGAATTAATTCCAAGTTGTTTTTATTTATAAATGCAAAATTAAATTGATTGTTTACGCAATAATTCAAGTAAATGGTACTATCTGTATTTACTACTTTTGATATAGAACTAACAAACTCACTTACATCAAAACTTTTCAGATTGCTTTTTTTAATACAAAAATTCAAATAATCTAATCGTTCTTTACTATTTTGATTAAAAATAAGCTTATATTTTTCATTTTTTGTTAAGTTGTAAATATTCAAGTCATATCTATTTATCAATAATAAATCAACCCCTGTGCCAAAACCATCTTGAAAACTTGGATTATGAACCAGCTTTCCAAATTGATCATCAACATAAAACTCTTTATTTAAGATATTCGATTTCTTATTGGTTGTAATTAAAGAATATTTTAAATCAGAATTTGAATAATTAAAAGTAAAAGGATTGTAGAAATATAATTTTTCTAAATCTGATTCAATCGAAATTGGCACATGTTCAATATCCTCTTTGTAAAGGAACTTACCATCTTGACCAGAGAAACAAAATATCTTTCTTTTTTTTGTATCAAGTATAAAAATATTATTATCCGTTTTTGAATAACAAAAACTTGTTATACTTATATATTCATTTGGTCCCATTCCTTTACCACTTAAAGAAAAACAGTATTTACCCGAAGTGTCAAAAACAAAAATTTTATCAGCAACATTATCCCAAATATAGATTTTATTGTCATGAATATATAATTTTTTTATATTTCCAATCAAACGATCGTTCTCTAGGAAAACTAACTTTGCACTCTTAACAAAGGATAAATCATCAATATTTTTTTCGTTTTTGTTAAATTCAACATCAAATTCTGAATATATTTTGTCTTCAATTATTGAATTGTTTTGACATGAAAAAAGAAGAAAAAGTAATATACTAAAAATTAATGTGCAACTTCTCATAGGTCTATGATAACTATTTTTCATATTTCAAATTTAAATTGGTTGACATGTGCATGCTGGGCAAACATAATTATCTATGCATCTAATCCTTTCCGTCCTAGTTGTAGTCCATTGTATGCAGGTAGGAATCATTATTGGGTCATATCCTGAATATGAATATTTAGTGCATTCTACTTTTTCTTCCCAATAAGATTGAGGAATTTGACCTAGTCCAGAAGGTGAAATAAACTCTGAATCCCAGCTCCAACCATTGGCTACGTTAAATCCAGAAACACTTTTGTCGTTAAAACTAAATTGTAACATTGCTACAATAAATAACACAGATACAAAAACTAACTTTTTTTTCATAATTATGATTTTATAGTTTGTAAATTAACAATATTAGATTATCTCCATTTAATCTTTAAATTATTACCATATTAAATAAATTGTATTATCTAGCCCAAAAAATTATTATTTCAGGGCTTCAATTTTCTTTGTACCTTTGCCCCGAAGGGGGGCTACCAGAATTGATGTTTTATTAGCTGTGAAGTATTATTCATGGTTTGTTTCCCTTTTTTTATTGTTCAATTATTTGTTTCATTTCTTCTTTAATCTCGTCTATAGCTGTTGAGTGCACTTTTACTTCTTTTTCAAGAATGGTGTTGGCCATTTCAAAGGCTTTTTGTTGCTGGCCGCTTGCATTGTAAAGTTTAGCCTGCAGGTATAGTGGGTAAAACTTAGCAGGAGCCATATTAGCGGCCTGTAAATAGTGCTTTTCTGCACTTTCGTATTCTTCAAGAGCTTTGTGGCTGTCGCCCAGGGCGGTGTGCAACACGCTGTTGCTTTGGTATGCCTTTGCCTTTTTCAATATTTCAAGGGCTTCGGGGTGCTTTTCGACCATACTAAGGGCTATGCCGTAGTTAAGCATGAAATCGGCGTTGTGCTGCAAAACGGGCAGAGCCTTTTCGTACTCTTCGAGGCACTCAGCGTAAAGGTTGTAATTGTAAAGTTGGTAAGCATCGTTCCAGGTTATGTAGGCTTGGTGCAGCTTATTTACTTGTGGCAGCAACAAAACTATGGCAAACACGGTTGCTAAAGTAAGCGGAAGTTTTAACCACAAATTCAATTTTAACCACGAAGGGCACAAAGGACACGAAGGTTTTTTCACAAAGGAATTTTCTTCACCCTTTAACAGCGGCACGGTAGTGCCGGCCAGAAGCGCGATACATAATGTAGCCACCATTTTAATTGGCAGAATTTCGGTGGAGTAAGCGAATAGGCCAAAAACCAGCACCGAAAGAACAGAGGAACGGAGGATGGTTTCGGGTTTCACATCAACATACCGACTACCCAATACCGAATACCTTATACTCTTTTTTCTCCCTTCGTGATTTTCTTCGTACTCTTCGGGTCCTTCGTGTTTTATTTTTTTAATTTCCCCGTGTTCTTTGTGGTTCAACTTCCAATACAGTCCCACCGCAACCGGAAGCACAGCGCGCATGAAACCTGCGTAGGGTTCGGGGTTAAAAAAACTACCGGTCATTTTAAATAAACCATGGTGCGAAGGATAATAACCCCATAATTGCAGGCAGCCATATATTGCCTGAATTGTTCCGGAAATGCAAATGGCAACTAAAAAGAGTAGGTAATACTTTATATTGATGAGCCGAATAATAATGTATAAAACAGAAAGACCTAATAATTCGTAGTATTTTAACGAAAAGCAATACACATCATGCACCAGGTATTTGTTAATGCTTACCCAGCTAACATAAGCCAATAACAAAATATCAATGATTGTAATGTTAATATGGAGTTTATTTTTTCTGAATAGTATAGCTATTGCACTTATTGCAACCAAAGCCAGTATGCTATAGAAAAAGCTGAACGATTTGTCCGTTTGTATCCCGTTAATCAAAACATTACTGTTTGACAAGGGCAGCAAGGCTACGAGCAAGGCAATTGTCGCGATCAGAATTATTTGTAATATGGTGGCAACTATGTTGTTCACGGGGGTGAGGGGTTACAAAGGTTAGAGGGTACGAGGTTTTATGTGTCCATCAACTATAATTGGGTTGATTACAACTTGCTGGTAATACCATAATAATAATCTCGTGGTTTTTGCCTGCCCGGTACGGACACTTTGCTTTTATAGCCGAAGTTCGTTTCATAGGTAATGTTTATTTGATTAAAAGGTTACACAATAATAAAAACAATAATTGGTAATTCCAAATATGCACAGGAACCATTCGCCGAAAAAATCGTGTGTGTGTGTGTGTGTGTGTGTGTGTATCTGGCAGTTCCGTCCTCCAGTGAAAACGGAACTACCTTTACACCCATGTTTAGTTTAATGGCACTAACATAGTGTATTAATGCAATATTTTTTGTATCTTTACATTTATGAAAATGAATAGATCGTTAGGAATAAGTACGGAAATACAAAAACAGTTAGATGATAATAGGTTAGGTTTGCTGAACTCTGTATATCCCAAAGAATTGTTGCAACATGAAAAATCCAGTAATAATAGTAGAGATAGGATATTTACAACATCCAAAACACTACAAACCATGTTGATAACTGCGACCATGCAAGATAAGACCCTGAAAAATTCAGTAATCTTACATTACATATCGCATCAAAAAGAGAGGGAGTTAGAGTCAGGGCATTTAAAAGAAAAGATAAAAAAGGAGAAAGAAGAAGAAAGGAATAAACCTCGCAAATCCGGGCGACCGAAACTTTTTAAAGCCAAATTACCAAAAAGCAAAATCGAAGATCATTCTCTGAATACAGCAGCATACAGTAAAGCAAGAAGTCGTGTACCTATAGAATTAGTAAATGATCTATTTTCGCAAAGTATAATAAAAGATGCAGAAAATGATTATAGCCATTGGTGTGGATATAGAGTATATATAGGCGATGGTACTTATGTGCAAATGCAAGACAATGATGAATTGCGAGAGAAATTTGCAGTTAAGCACAATGGCGTTGAATCTGAGGGATATCCCCAAGGTTTGCTGGAAACAATCACAGAAAGAGGAACAGGGCAGATCTTTTCGTATGACCTGTCTAATAGGCACACAGGTGAGCTTGAGCTTTTTTATAATATGATGAATGATTTGCCATCTAAAAGCATTTTGCTTCTTGATGATTTATACAATACGTATGAAACATTTTCAAAACTTGAAAGCAGAGATGTGAAAATTATTGTCCCAGGTAAAAGGAAGCGTAATTATACAGTAGTAAAAGTAATAGAAAGGGGAGATGAAATAGTTACAATAAAAAAACCGGCAACAAGACCAAAATGGTTGCCGGATAATGCTATACCATTACCTGTAGAAATCAAGTTGAGGAGGGTTCAGTGCGTTAGCCCTGATGGTAAATCATATGTTTTATACACATCTGTTTTGGATGAAGAAATAAAAAAGGAAGATATTGTTAATCTGTATTTTACAAGATGGGATGTTGAAGTTTCAATAAGGGAAATTAAAACAATAATGGATATAAATATATTGCGCTCAAAATCATATGAAATGATTAAAAAAGAGTTGTCAGTCTCGTTAACAGCATATAATCTAATACGGACGATTATTTACAACGGCATAAAGGATATGCCTTTTTCCCCCAAAGAAAATTTCTTTTATGAATTCTATACGCTTAATAAGAATGTTTTTATTGACAAAAAAGGGCGAGTATATAATCAATGGTCAACAGGTCGAAGAAGAAATAAATAAAATAATTAGAAAAGAAATTTTGCCCAAGCGCCCTCTGGGTCGACAGTATACGCGAAGGACAAAGGTTGGTAAATATAGAAAATACAAATGATTAATAGCTTATGTTAGTGCCATTAATCTGACCAGCGGACTTATCGAACAAAAGTTCTTTTATGAATTCTATACGCTTAATAAGAATGTTTTTATTGACAAAAAAGGGCGAGTATATAATCAATGG
>JAQIBR010000009.1 GCA_027858955.1 Bacteroidales bacterium | reverse complement strand
TTTGCGAAAGGCCGTGAGCTTGCCGTTGCCCACCAGTTGTTTGGTAAAGGTGGTGGGTTGAAGCTCCATAATTTGAACAAGGTTGCGCTGTTGAATTTGCCCCGCACGCCCGGTTTCTTAGGTGCTTTGGGTTTTGTTGCCACACGATGCCATAATGAAAAGCATCATAATTGCCGTGATTTGCAGGTAAGTGTTTTGTTTCATTTAAGTTAAGGTTAAAGGTATGTGATAAATTAAAATACTGTTTAACATTTCAAGATCTCTCGTATTAAAGTATTCATATAAAACATTCAAATAAATAATTCTATCGCACATTCTTAGAATGTTAAATACACAAAAAATATTTCAACTTGTTTTTTATGTTAAAACCATAATCGTTAAATTATTAAGTTTTTCTTCATAAGCAACATGATGTAAAACTATTGCTCCAAACGAAATAGAGTTATGGCGTTAGGTTTATTCCAAAATTACTACTGCATTATTAAAATAAGCATCCAACAGAGCAGGTAATTTTGAATCGGGGAAAAAGATATTTGTTATAATACCTTCGTTTTTTAATATCGCATAAAAACTACCATTCTTACTATTTATATTTTCACAAATAAATTCTTTTTGAGAAACATATTTAAAATTTAGATCCTCAAGCATATTTATATTTAAGATATTTTCTTGCCTGTTTCCTGGCTCAGGAAACAGAACAAGAACCTTAACGCCATACTTTTTTTCAGCCTCTCTTAACATGGATAATCCATCAACTATACATTTATTGCACCGCTCACCGAAAATCCTATAAATTATAATACTTTCGGGTTTAGTATCTTTAAATATATTACAACTTAATGTTTCATCGCCTACATCAATGTCACCCAATTGTAAGTCTAATATGTAGTTCTGATATTTAGTAGTCAAAACTTCTGTGTCAATATTGATTTCACTTATCCGAAACAATAAAAAGATATTCAAAAGACATAAAAGAGTGCAAGTAACTATTAAGAATTTGATTTTCATAATACTCCTATTTGAACTTCAATTTAAAAATTACAGGATTTGAATTTGCATCAATATTCTTCAAAATATCGAATCGTTCTTTTGGTAATGAAACTTCATCTTTGTCAATGCATTGATTATTTATACTGAAGCTTGCAGGATTCGCAAAACCAAAGCAATATTCATCATTGATATAACTAACCAAATTATAGTTGTTATTAGTATTCGCAATATCATCTACAATTCTCCCATACTTTACTTCTTTTGAATGTTTATTAAAAATGACTACATCCATAAACGTAAACATAAATGAATATTTATTATTTTCAAGGTATTTGCTAAATGTAGTTTCTTTCTTAGCTGCGAGTAGCATATTTATTTTTTCATGTATGTACAATCTTTTTTTATTGCTAAATAAAACTTTTACATCTTCTTCTGTAAAAAAATCTTCACTACTCAATGTAAACGAAACAGAAACATTCTTTTGTTCAAGGGTATAAATATGTTTTGAGATTGAATTATAGTATCGCAAACTATCACCATAATTTGAAAAACAATAAATAGGTAAATCGTCTCCAACCCAACCTAAATTATTCTCACTCACTTTCACCAATCCACCTAAATATTTACCATTTATATTAAACATCCTGACATTGTATGAATCATCATATTGCTCCTTTGAAAATGGGGTCGTATTCAAATAAATGATGTTATCCTGAATTGCAATGTCACTTCCCAATAACCCGTCTTCAATTTTTAGCGATTTAATGAATGCCCCGTCAAATGAATATATCAAAATACTATTTGCTGACATATCATAAATCAGTAATGTATTATCCAATTCGTTTATGCATATACTTGTTGGGGTTTGAAATTCTCCGGGCCCATTACCTATTGCCCCATAGCGTCTAATGAACTTTCCAGTTGACGAAAACAATAATACAGCACTGCTACTTGAATCTAAAATAAAATAGTGATTATTGAAAAATATTAGCTTGGATATACCCGCAATTAAACATTTTGAACTGGTCTCTAAAGGTATTATTTCCACATCGTTTAAAAATTCAGAAAGCGCAATGGTATTGTAATCAAGTGTGTCTATATTAATTACGGTTGAATTATTATTTGAAAAATCGGATTGACTACATCTAAAAAAAACAATACATTGAAAGCAGATTACAAAGATTACAAATAATTTTTTCATAAGTCAATTGGGTTTGTGAGTATTTATAATTTAAAAACGCTACCAGTATATAGCGCCTTTAATTAGATATTATTCGACAATCTAACAACGAGTGTGACCACGGTGATCATCTGAATAATCCGGAGATGATGTTCCCCCATAATTAATCTCATAAAAGCTCACAACCCACCCTTCGCAACAGGGACCTGAGCTTCCTATGCACTTATACTTACGCGCTATACCCACCATTTCACCATCATTATAAATGTATCGCATATCTGCAGGAACACTCTGGCAATCATAATTATTAGTTGACTCCGCATTTGCGGAATTAATATTTACAATATTCATAAGTTCTACAATTTGTGAGTTATTTTTTGACCCAACTACTGCTACATTTATTAATGCTATAACTATTGTTAAAAATATTATTATTCTTTTTTTCATTACAATTATTTTTATATTTAACTTATTCTTCGCCCCCTGACAATTTTTATCCTAAGGGCTTCAATTTTCTTTGTACCTTTGTCACTTGAAAGGGGGCTACCAGAATTGATGTTTTATTAGGAGTGAAGTATTGTTCATGGTTGTTTCCTTTTCTTTATGTGTTCAGATTCTTTGTTGCATATCTGCCCTATATACCTCTATGACTGTCGAATTCCCTTATACCTCTAAGCCCGAAAATATTTCATGGGAAAAGTTGAGGTATTTGGCTATTTATACCCCGTTCATCAATTCATTGCTGTTTGACAAGGGCAGCCAAACTACGAGCATGGCAATTGTCGCAATTAGGGTTACTTTTAATATGGTGGCAACAGGGTTGTTCACAAGAGTGATGGTTTATAAAGGTTAGAGGGTACGGGGTTTTATGTTTCCATTAACTATAATTAGGTTGATTACAACTTGTTTGTAATACCGTAATAATAATCTCGTGGTTTTTGCCGGCAGGATACGGGCACTTTGCCTTTATAGCGGAAGTTAATTTCATAGGTAATGTTTATTTGATTTAAAAAGGTTAGGCAATAATATAAACTATAAATAAAAAATCCAAATATTAAACTAAGACCGTGCAGCGAAAAAACGTGTGTGTGTGTGTGTGTGTGTGTGTGTTTGTGTGTCAGGATGTTACGGCGTTTAATGTTATACAACATTTTTCTATTCTATTTCAGCCCCTATATTTATCGGTTTCAGGTCTAAAGTTGTCGATATTTTTAAATAGGAGGAAAGAATAACTTTCTCTCTATCAAGAAATAATTAATTAGGATAATGATAAGTGTATCCAATACATTGGTAACATAGCTTTACTCCTATATCACAATTGGCGTACCAAAGACAATAATCACTGGCAGAGCCTGTGTGCTTAGAACCTCCATAGCATATTTTTTCATTGGTTTTAAGGATTCCCAATCAGCTTGCGCAAACATTTTGATATTTTAATAGACCAGTCTGTTGATGATGTATTAAAATTTATAGAAAAGTTTATGGTTAAGAACCCAATAATACCAATAAACAAAAAACAAGATTTTATTTTTTTTTCATTTTGCTACCAGATATTCTTAATACCATTTTCCCATACCCCTGTTTCATCTTCCCAATTGCCTGTTTGGGTTCCCATTGGCTATATCGAAAGAGGGCGAATAATAAGCCTGAAAGTGTTTTAAAACCAACAAAACCAATCAATATCCCAATAAAAATGTTTTCGATGCTGGATATTGAATTGCTGTTACTTGTGATTATATAAACTATTAGCAGGCTATTTGTGATTAACCACGCAAATAACATGCATACACGAAAAGAATTAAACGTCTTGCAAGTTCTGTCTGTTATAAGCCCTTGTTTGTTTTCGTTTAAGTGCAGGCCTTTTGTGCCCCAGCTGCAATCGTGCATATTGCTAAATGCATATCCTGTTAGCATTAATATTATTATAGGGCGGAACAAAAAATAGGGAACAATATGCTTGATAACCCCCTTCAATAAATTACCACTATAGAAGGCCGCAGTTATTACAAAAAGAACTATTTCGGCAACAAATATGGGCAACAGGCTCATCTCACCTGTCGACACCGAAAAGTGATCATAAGTATACCATAATGCCCCAAACAAAAGAATAAAGGATTGAAATGCCACACAGAGCTTAACAATAAATAAATGTTTAGTAAAAATTTTTACATTGTAAAATACTAAAACCTGCAACAGGATTAGAGCGCAAAACAAAACAAGCAACATGCTGCCTGCATTAAATGTAAAATGAGAAATACTAACATTAAAAGGTAAATGCTTAAATGCAATAGATAATACAATAAGCAATGCGGTAGGATAGAACCATTGTGCCAAGTTATTGACTATTAACCACGGAACCGCCATAATGGTATGTATTTTAAACAAGAATCCCGAACGACTGTTTTTCAAAAAACCCAATATCTTTACAATCAGCCAGAAGTTACAGGTAAATGCACTATTGATCCACCTTCTACGCTGCTGAAACAATTCATGTAAACTGTCGCATGTGTCGGTTGTGGAAGTGGCAGAGGGTTCAAAGTCTAAACGCCACTCCTTTTCGCTTTTTGATATGATTTCGTAGCCAAGCACCCGATCTTCGGCCAAAAACATATTGCTCTCGAAAGCTCCAAGCTGGTTTAAACCCCTGAAATAATAGTCGAGCGGGGCATTACAAGTACTGCTTTTGTCATCATTAATCGAGTTATGATTGTTTAATGCCTTTGTACGGAAAATACAGAATTGACCGGGCAACACAGTTAGGTAGCCACTCATCAGTTCGGCTGGCCAATCAAACAGTTTTTGATATACAAAATCGCCATATTGCCATGCTTGTATGGGTTTCCGCCACGAAACACCCGAAGGAACCAAAACCCTGCTCGCAATGGCTCCTGTATTCGCACTTTTATCCATAAAGGCCTTAAAAGCAGATATTGAAGATATTCCCGGCATAGTGCCTGTATCCAATTGAAAGCAAAATTCGGGGTTGATCTGTTTGCCAATAAAACGGAAAAACCACCAATGGGAATTAAGCTTTCCTTTATTTTCATGCTTTAAGCAAACCAACGTCCTGATCGGTACTTTTGATGTTATTGGCAAATACTCCCTGTTCTCATGCAACCAGCTTTTGTATAACAATTTCCACTTTTGTTCAGAGTTTTGCATCAACATTCGTTGCAAAAGAATTTTCTCAAGCATTGATGGATCCAAGCTATTGTCGTAAAGTTTTATTTGTTTGTCTTGCTTTTTATTGCACAAAAGTCCTAATGTATCAAACAATTTCAGTACTGTTGGCGACAACCGGTCGTAACCATCGCCAATAATGCATAAAGAAATCTTCTCCGATATTGCTGACTCTTGATAACAATGCGCTATCGCCAAAGAAACCGAGTAAAGTGTCAATAATAAAGGAAGATCTGTTTCATTGTATAAAGTGATGCAAACCAACATTCGGTCATCTTCTTTCTTTATGATGATCGGTTGATTGTCTGAATTATACTCAGCCAATTTACCTGTTGAGCGTATGTTAGTTCGAATATTGATAGGGGTATCGATATACATATAGCAATACGTATTAATTAAAACTTGATGGTAATACCAAAATAATCTCGTGGTTTTTGCCTGTACGGTACGGGTACTTTGCTTTTATAGCGGAAGTTCGTTTTCATAGGTAATGTTTATTTGATTTAAAAGGTTACACAATAATAAAAACGATAATTGGTAATTCCAAATATGCACAGGAACCATTCGCCGAAAAAACCGTGTGTGTGTGTGTGTGTGTGTATATCAGGCAGTTACAATGCTTCATGTTTTACAGCATATTATTTTTATTGGGGCGGTAACATGGTGGTTTTTCATTACCAATGTGATTAATTATTTCAGGCACCATTTTAACTTAAGAATACTCGTATGTTTGAAAAGATAGTTACAAGGAACCATTTGAATATTGATTTTGTATTTTAGTAAATCAAATGGAAGAAGATATGGAAGCGTTAAGAAACAGGTACGTCAAAAACGATACCGATATAACAGAGTTAGCTCCTATCTTCTATTTTCTTTCAAGTTTGGACAAAGTATTTAGCGATGTACATTTATGTACAATCCCGTATAAAAAGACGAGAGAAAACTGTGAAGAGATTTCCATTTTAACTAACAATTTACATTATGGAAGTAATCAGACAAAACGTAGGTATTGACATTGCAAAAGATTCATTTGTAGCGACTTTTACTATTTTACTAAAAGGTCAAATCATTAAACATTTAGGAACAAAAAAATTCCAGAATGATAAAAATGGTATTGAAGAGTTTTACAACTGGTGTAAGAAATTTCAAAATGATGATATCGAAATTAATTTTACAATGGAAGCGACAGGTGTTTATTATGAAAATCTTGCGTATTACTTATTTGACAAAGAAGAAATAGTCCATGTGGTTTTGCCAAATAAAGCAAAGAAATTTGCAGAAAGTCTCAATATTAAATCAAAAACAGACAAAATAGACTCTCAGTTTTTGGGGCAGATGGGGGTAGAGAGAGTACTTGATAAATGGGAACTTGACTCAAAAATATACAGACATTTAAGAACCCTGTGTAGAGAAAGGCAGCAATTAATTAAGGAAAGAACGGTAATAAAGAACCAACTGCATGCAGAAGAGCATACTGGGAATCCTATAAAGACAACCATAAGAAGAATGAAAGGCCGCATTAAGTATCTTAATAAGCAAGTAGAAAGCATAGAAAAAGAACTTAAGACTGTAGTCTCAAAAGATGATTATGTAGCAGCGAAAGTGAAAAAGATTACAACAACACCAGGGCTTGCGTTTAAAACCGTTGTTACTGTTATTGCAGAAACGCAAGGTTTTTCAAACATCTCAAATATTAGACAACTGAATAGTTTTGCGGGATATGATATTAGCATAAAAGAATCGGGAAAGTGGAAAGGGAAAGCAAGAATTTCAAAGAAAGGGAATAGCCATATAAGGCAAGCTATGTATATGCCTTCATGGTCATCAATACAATATGCTGAAACTTACAAAGCATTTTACGAACGATTAAATGAACGAAAAGAATGTGGGCTAATCGCAGGAACAGCAGTACAAAGGAAACTATTAGGATTAATATATACGTTATGGAAGAACGATACAGAATACATAGATAATTATGAAATGAAAAAAGTAAGCTGAATAAAGTTCTTCAGGTAATGATGAGCTCAAGTCTTCTTTCTGCTTTTTGCGAAGCAAAACTAAAAAGTAGTGAGGGTAAAACCCTCACTACACAAGATAGACTTCAGTTCAAAGAATCACCCAAAGCCTTCTTTCTGCTAAAGCAAAAATAATAAATAATTTATTAGGATTTTAACACAGTATCTGTTTAAGTTTTATCCTTCGGGATATTTTTTTGTCTTGAGCCCTTACACTTCTTCAAAATCTCCTCATATAGCGGTGCTATTATCGTCAATTTTGAATCGTTTAAGAACTCAATACATTAAAAACTCTTCCAAAAACAAAATTTAAACAGTTTCTAAGCAAAAGCTAAGATAATCATATTTGTGTAGAATTAAGAATTGTTAGTGTAGGGATAGGGTGCGCCAAATTACCGTGTAAAGAGTTGTTTAACTTCTCAGTAGCGCTTAATTGTCGTTTTGATGTTTGTAAAACAAATAATCTCGTAAGGTATAATATGAATTGTACTATAAAATGAGGACATGTCAGCATAAAGAGATTTCATTAATCTTATTGAAAACCCGATTTTTCCACTTTTCTAATTCATCAATTTTTATATTTTTATCTTTAAGGTCACTTCTTAAACTGTCAATATTTTCAGTTAGATCTTTGCTTTTTAACTCTTGTCCATAATACATAAGGTATATTCCAACTGCAATCGTAAGTATTCCACATATTATAAAGTATATTCCATTCGTTTATTCAGAAGAAAATACAGGAGCTTCCTGCAAGATTCAAGTGCTAACACTGCAGTGACGATCAGTCCTTACAGTGAAGTAAATTACAAACGCTGGCACGAATGGTGGGAAAAAGGTGAACCGAACTTCCCCGAATAATTTCATTAAATCCTTTTTTGAATATTTTTCAGAATGATTTATGAATTACTCCTTATAAGCTATCAAAATACACATTTTGCAAGCGAACAAAATGTCGGCAAGTTTGCTATTAAATCGTTCTAAACAAAAGAACAATTTAATAGCAAAAAGCTAAAAAATGCTACTCAACTTTATTCACCAAATCAATGCAAACCATTTTTTCCAAGTCGCGAAAAATTAGTTTACCTTTATAAAAAGCCATAGGAGCCCATGCCTCCGATTTTTTTGAATCGAAAAAAGAAGCTTTGGCAATTTCGCTGTATCCCTCTGGTGAAGGTTCAATTAAATGAATATCCCCGTTATCACCATTCTGGTTGATGATTAAACCATCGATCAGAATTATTGCTCCCAATCCAAAATCGGGTGCTGCATTCTTTTCCCAAACCACCTTGCCATCCATGGTCAAACAGGTCATTTGCATACCCGGACGTTTGGTATTATTAAGA
>JAQIBR010000167.1 GCA_027858955.1 Bacteroidales bacterium | reverse complement strand
AGTATTTGATTCGTTTTGGAAAAATGTTTGCTGCCAAAAAATCCTCTATGAGCAGAAAGGGGAGAAGGATGAACAGTGCTAAGAATATGGTGTTTCGATTTATCAATAAGTACCGATTTTGAAATAGCAAAATTTCCCCAAAGTAAAAAAACAAGATTTGATTTTTGGTCAGAAAGCTTTTTAATAACGGTATCAGTAAACTGTTCCCAACCTTTTTTTTGATGAGATCCTGCTTGATGTGCACGAACTGTAAGTGTTGAATTAATTAGCAATACCCCTTGCTTTGTCCACGGAATTAAAGAACTATTTTTAGGGTAGGGAATGCCTAAATCATTTTCAATTTCTTTGAAAATATTCATTAAAGATGGAGGATGTTTTATTTCAGGATTGACTGAAAAGCATAAGCCATGTGCTTGATTAGGGCCATGATAAGGATCTTGCCCTAAAATAACCACTTTGACATTATCGAAGGGAGTAGAATTGAAAGCAGCAAAAATTTGATGACTTGGAGGATAAACAATATTATTCTTTTTTTCCTCAAGCAAGAATGTTTTTAGATTAGAAAAATAATCTTTATCAAACTCTGCTTTAAGCACTGTATACCAACTTTCGTGAATATTAGGTTTTTTATCTGTCATTTCAATCTTTTTCATTTGCGCGAAATTTCAATTCTTATCAAAACTGTGTTGTTTTGAAATTTTTATAAAAACAATATATTGGTAGCGAAACCGTTTATAATAATGTGATTTATTTTCATTATAAATAAAAAATATTGTTATTTTAGCTGAATAATTACATTGAATATTATTATATGAAACGTACTGCAGTTTTTTTATTAAGCTTGTTTATACTTACGATGGTTGTCTCATCTTGTTCTACTTCAAAGAGTTGTGCTGCATATGGCGAAACTAGTCGTTACCAAAAAAGCAATAGGCGCTAATTTTGCTTTCAAGGTGCTAGTTTTTAGGTATTTATTTCGAAATCTATTTATTTAGTTTTATTTTTTCTTTCCATTATCGAAAGTAACAACAAATGCATCCTTAATTATTTTCTTAACTTGCTCAGTGTTAAATATAGAAGCTTCAGCATAAGATCTAAAATTTCCAATTGTATAAATATATTTACCGGTATTACTAATAAAATATTCAACCTTATTATTGCTTGTCTTACCTAATTTTTCTGTTACCCAATTAAATGAAACAGGTTGGCTATAAACACCTATCTGAACTTTATAAGTATATATTCTTAATACTGTTTTTTCATCTCCTATTATAGTTTTTAATTGAGAATCTACAGCAACTGCTGCATCATCCAGCATAATTATATCTTCATTTGCCGGATAAGTTACACCTTGCCTTATGGCTTTACGTGCATTTACTAAGGAAACTTTTTCTCCTTCGTTAAAAGCAACTATAAAAGCATCCGGTACACCTTTTGAACGAATTGAAGTTTTATTTTTTTCTGCATCTGATATGCTTTTGAAAATACCATTAAAATATACCCAAAGACCACTTTTCAAACGATTATGATATAAAGGACTAATGCCAAATAAGTTAGCTGAAGATCGTGGTCGACTGTAAGCACCTACTTGAACAGAATAATATACTCCGGTTAATTGCGATATGTTTGTTGCAGAGAAGTTTATATTACGATATTTACTCGGCAAGGAAATGATCGATTCGTTTAATAAAGCTAAAGTTGTTTTATCAATATTGCCGGCAGCTTCGTATACATTAACTACTTTTCCATTTTTCCAACTCTTTATAAATGCATCAGCATAGCCTTGCTGACGAAGAGAATTACGCCTGATAATTGCTGCTTTAAGTTCAGTAAATTTACCTGAGAAATATCTGTATAACTCTTTCTCAGAATCTTTTAAAGTGAATAACTCCATTACATTCAGGAAGCTATCGGTAGTTTTTAGTGCTCTAATTGCAGCAATTTGAACGCTAAACTGAATATCTATAGGCTCTTTGCTTATGCTAACATCCGGGAAAATATTAGGTGAATTTGTAGCATTTTTAGAAACATCCAAAGTATTTGCAGATTCAATAATTGTTTTTTCTTCTATTATTGGATTTGTGATTTGTTTTTCTTGAATTTCATCATTTGCGTCAGCAAGAATAGTTTTATCTGTTTCTTTGATTGTAGGGTTCAGATTTAGTGTTGGTTTGGAATTTTCATCTGAATTTTTGGCTAATGGAGTTTCAACTTCTTTAGGTGGGATTACTGTATTAGATGCTGTCTCTGGTTTTGTATCTCGTTGATTATTAATTTGATAAGCCAACATGCTTTCAATATCATTTTCACGCATCATTCGAATAGCTTCCAGTTGTAAATCCAATGCGCTAGATTCATATGAAAAAGCGTCTTGAAGAAGTGCCTTAGTAAGTGTAAATGAAAGTTCTTCAGCTTCTGCTTTGATACGCTTATTATTTGCCAGTTGAATATAATTCTCAATTTGGTCGCTTATAGCTCGCATAAGCTCCTGTTCTTTTTTGCTTTGATTCGCAAAAGAAAGCTTGTCAATAATCAGAGCATTTTTCCTGTATTTTTGCTGGTTTCTTTGAGCAATAATTTCGAACTCTTCCAGTATTAGATACATAGCAACTTGCTCTTTTTCGTCTGCTTGACGCTTGAGATTTTCTCGGCTAGCATTATCTTTTGCCTTTCCTACCTGTTCGCTTAATAATGTTACATCGTCAAGAAGTTGAGCAATTCGATTTCTAATATTATTCAAATAGTTTTCAAAATCGTTACTACTTTCATCGGCAAGAATTTTATCATCTGGATGTAATTGATTATAAATATTTCCGGCCTCCATAAATGCCAGAGTAGATGCATTTTGCAAAGAATCGGCTTCTTTTCTAAGATTAGTGATTTTAAGATTATTCTCACGTGTTGCTGCTCCCTTTAACATTTTGCCTAAATCAAGCAGATGCACAATTTCTCGCTTATTAACATCGAGCTCCTCGGCAAGAAGTTGGCCGATTACACGTTTTGTTGAATAAGCAAGTAAAGCGTTCATCTTAGGAATGTTAGCGAGATTGGGTTTAGATATTTCATTGCTTGATTCAAGCGAAAGAGAGCTCGCTTGTTCTCTTGTTTCCAATCGTTCAGTGAGTTCAAGCTTACGTTTCTCTGGATTTATTATTTGAGGTGTTTCCTGAGCTAGAAAAACAGGTGAAGAAAACTCATCGATTATCTGTTGAATTGCTTCAGCTTTCTTAATTTCATCGTAAAGTTTGTTTCCTAAAGCTAGTTGTTTGTCGGAATTAGATTTTATTTGAAGTGCTAAGGCTTCTTTCTTTTCTGCCTCAATCGAAATTTGTCGTCTTTTGAATGCATTCGATTTAGATTTAGCATTTTCCTTTAAGTCTTCTGCTTCCATCATAAGTTGCATCGATGCATCTGTGAATTTCTGTGAAATCTCAAGAGCTTCGTTCGCTAGCTTTTTTTGTGAAGGAATGCTATTTATACTTTCTTTAATCCAATTTAAAACAAGGTTCTCTTGACTAAAAATAGGATTGTTTAGAGTAACTTCTAATGCTATTAATAATGAATGCGCCTTTTCAATTTGATTGCTTTGCAATGCTTGTTCTATAGCAAAAATTTGATTGATGTGTTCGTCATTTCGTTTTCTTTCTATTTGATAAAGGGAGTCAGTTTTTTCAGCAAGACTAATGATAGCAAGTGATTGATACAAAAGATTTTGTGATTCAGTTTGTTTAGCAATAACTAAATTTTGGTCATTAATTATTCCTTTATTATACTTCTCACGAGTTTGTTCAAAGTCAAGCAAAGATCTATTGGAGTCATCAAGCTTTTCGCTAGCCTTCTTTGTTAGCAAAGCAGACTGTTGTTTTAGCCAATCTAAGCGCTCAGTTTGTCGCCTACTTATAGCAGATAACTCTTCCCTAATTTGCATGCTTGGTGTGTTAGCGGTCAGGCCAGTTTTAGTAGATTGTGAATCTTTAGGTTCATTATTAACTACTGAAACTTGTGAGCTTACCAATGCTATTTCTTGTCTCGATTTTGTTGAGTTATTTTCCACTATATCGCTAGGTGCAACTAATTTACTTATCTCCGGAATGTAGTTTGCAAATCTAGATTCAAGGGCCAGGATAGGCGCATTTTCGCTATTGTCTTCAAGAAAATAAGTAGCAAAGGTACTCTCATTCAATAAATTAGATGGATAATTTATATTAAATAATTCACCTCTGGCATAATCAATTATTCTAGTATAGTCGGTTAGCGTGTCAGCTTGCTGTATCAATTCATCAAGAAGCTTGATGTTTTTTCTTGCTTCTCTATCATTTTGTTTAACTATGAATCTTTGGATGTCGCCAAACATAGCTGTAGCTTGAAATAGAAGCTCTCTTTGTGCAGCAATTTGATTATCTATTTGATGTTCAATATTGTTCAATATGCCGTATTGATGATCCAATCGAAGTGTTTTGAAAAGCGTTTTATTGGCATTTTTAAGAAATGCTTTCTTTTGATCTATCGATGTAGCATTTTGCGCTTTTTGTAAGTGAAGAGATAATTCGGAATAACCTTGTTGAACATTACTCGCTTTTGAAGTTACAAGATATTGTGTTTGCAGATAAAGTGATTTTATGGACTCTAGATTGGAGTCCACCTGTAGAATGACATTTTTAATGCTATCTACTAAATCTGTTTGTAATTCTTGTACTGCAATTTCCCTATCAACATTTATTAAGTTAGCCTGACGAATATTCTGTGTAATACGCGTAGCTTCGTTCTTTAGAAGGACATCTAGTTTCCGTTTTCGTTCAACCGGAATCTCATTAAACGCTTTATCAGAAATATTAATGTCAAGGAGAGCCATGTTTTTAATCCTACCCAAATCATCGCTTGATAGATTGTCTTTATTATAAATATTGGATAAATCTGCGTTTTGGTTTTCTTTTTTGATAATACCAACTTTGTAAACAGATATTTTATTGCTAATACTGTTTCTGTCTGATGCAAACCAAGCTATAGTTTCATCTGGATTGGAAATAAATAAAATATCATCCGAAGGTGTATTAAATGGGAAGCTAAGGTTAACTGGCTTGCTCCACTGCCCTGATAAGCTATCGAAAACACTTTGAAAAATATCGAAGCCACCTATAGTATTATGTCCTTTAGAGCTGAAATACAGAGTTTTACCATCAGGCATAAAAATAGGATAATCCTCATCATATTCAGTATTGATTGTTGAGCTAAGTGCTATTGGGGCTGACCATTCTCTATCATTTTCTTGAATCCGATAATAAATGTCTTTTTGATTTTTATTATTAATAGCATAAAAAAGCATTTTGGCCTTTGGATTGAAATAGGCGATTTTGTCTTCTTGATTTTTAAGGTCGGATCTATTTAAAAATTCTTTAGGCAGATTAAGAATCCTACCACCATAATCCATTAAATTATAGGAGCGGTAAAAAGCTTTCTTATCAACTTCAGATTTTTCAATAACATATAAATCGTCAACTGCCCTTAACATTTCTATTCCATTTTGGCACATTGTAATTTTACGATATACATCGTAATCTTTACGAACCTTGTTTTTTGCCAGTTGTAGGTATTTTCGGTAATTATAAATGGCATCTGTAAAGAAGTAATTATGATGATAGGCTGTAGCCAAATGATAATATAAATCTATATCAGCAACTTTATTTATTGCATTTTCTAAATATATAATAGGTTCTTCAGTATTAGTACGATCGGAATACATTAAGCAAACACCAAAACGATAGCTAAGTTCTGGATTTTTTGGATCAAGACTTAAAAGTTGAGAGTATAGCGGAAATGCCATATTGAACAGATCGTTTTCGAAATAATCTGTAGCTATTACCATCATTTCTCTCTCATTTCGAAAGCCTGATTGTCCGCTAACATTCTGAATTGAGATTAGCTGAAAACCAATGAATAGGATTATAATATGTTTAAATGCGATTCTCAATATGTTATTTTCTACTTTTTAGTTTTTTGTTTGACAATAAATCTATTTTCTTCTCCTTTTAGTAATCGCTCAATGTTTGTTCGATGCGTAAACACAATAAAAAGACTCGAGAAAATCCCTAAAAACAAAACTGGAATAGATGTTTCATTAAATGCAAAAATAAGAAATAAAGGAAAGGAAATTGCAGCTACGATAGAACCTAAAGAAACATATCTAGTAGGAATGGCTACAATTAAGAAAACTCCCAGTGCGGCGAGTAATGCCCAAGGGAAAAAAGCCAGACCAACACCTGCAAGTGTTCCTACACCTTTGCCTCCTTTAAAACCAACATAAATGGGAAAAACATGTCCAATTACAGCTGCCAGTCCATACACTAGCATTAAGTAGTCATTAGGGAGTAGTGTTGTTTCCGGAAAATTTCCAGGAAGATAAAATACTGCAAACCAGCCTTTAAAAATGTCGAAGATGATAACTGGAATTCCAGCCATCCATCCCAATATGCGAACTGCATTTGTGCCTCCAGCGTTTCCGCTTCCTTGTTGTCGTATGTCTGTTTTATAGAAAATTTTCCCAACCCAAACAGAAGTTGGGATGGCGCCCAAAAGGTAGGCCAATAATATTCCTAGAATAAATGTATAATTGCCTTCCATTATTTTGCGTTTAATCGCATTAAAAAATCATCTTTTACATTAAGCGTGCTCAAAATATATCTGTAATTAGAACGTTTTCCGGTAGTTTTATCTTGTTTCATTCGATTCTTTTCACTTCTGGAATCCATATCTGATTGAATAATTTTATTAAATATGTCATTAGATGAAAGAACTTGCATTACATTATTAAAATATTTGAAGAAATACCAATGACCATTTATTTCGAAGTAAATGGTTAATTCATCACCGACCCGACTCTTTTTAATTTCAACATTTCCCTCAACCAATGCGTTTATACGATATTTGTCCAAACTTTCAATACCAAAATTGCCTTCGCTAATGTAAGCTTCCAATTTAGTATTCCATCTCAATTTAAGATCGTTTAACAAAATAGTGTGTATCAATCGATCTGGAATACGTTTTAGATTACCCAAAAGAAGTTTGCTTATATATTGTTCTGTTTCTTCCGTTCCTAAAAATCCAGCAATCATTTTCGAATAATAAGGGCTGATATTATCTACTGGAATAACCGTTGTAGAAGCAAATTGATCTGAAATGTGTTTTATTGCATTGGATGAGAAATGAAAATTAATTGCAGCTCCAAGTCTTATGTTCGTAATTAAATCTTTTTGACGAATATTTCCATAACTTTCTATTGTCAAATCAGGAAAGTTCACATCCATGTTTATCTTACCTTCTCCATATGTACTGCAGTCTCTGGAATTCAGGCTGAAGTAATTATCGGGGCGTATGAATTGGTCTAATTTTTCTCTTGTTGAAATTCTAAATTCCTTAGATTCAGAGTCGAACGAAATAAATCCATGAGCTGTGAGAATTAAAGGATCATAATAATTAATCTTATTATTGAGGAAAGATGAATAGGCTTTTTGTTGAGCCGATGAATAAAGAATACCTACATATTTTTCTTGAAGACTTGCATCGGGAACCATAGGTTGAACAGCAATAGGAATCATTATATTTTCAGGATCAATTTCTGTAATGAATTTTATCCAGCTTTGATTCTTCCCGCAATTATTTGCAATTTTAAAACCACCGTCAAACTCCAATAATTTTCTACTAGCTTTAAGATTAGCAAATCCACGAAAGTAAAATTCATCGCTTAAAGTAAAATAATCTTCTGCAAAAATTTCACTACTTGCTACAGTTTGATAAGTAGGATCAACATGGATATTATTGAAATAAATTTTTTGCTTTGTATCGTTATTATCTATGTAAACATAATCACCTGATCCTTTATACGATTTGCTGCTTTCTATTTTTACTGTGGCATTGATTATTTCGTGGTATTTAGTTACTGCGTTTGCAATTATTTTTGAATTGTTTAACGGAATCATTTGGGCATTCTTCAAAATTGTAATACTACTTTGCTCAGGAAAAATAACCGCATCGGCAATTTTAATGTAGTGAACACCTTTAGCGGAAATTATTTTCTCTTTGGAATTAAATGTAGCTGTTGATGAAAAAAACGAGAGCGAATCTTGTTGTTTATGCTGAGATATAAAATTAGCTCCTTTGTATTCAGTATCAGCTAATTGACGAAGTTTCAGCTCGCTAAATTGGTCTGGATCGCTGGCCAGACTGGATGAATAATCGGTAATTTCTTTGTCCATATACCAAGTGGCCTGATCCATATAGCATATATATAAATTGTCAGGAAAATCTACTTTTGAACTTCCATCATTAGAAACAAATACAATTGTTCGATCGGTATAATCAGTATGAGCCCTAAAGTTATTTAAAATATTTCCATCATCAATAAAATTTGTTTTTGGTGAATCAAATGTTTGATTTTTAAATGTATAATTATCTGAATACATCTTAGCTACTTTAAAATGGATATCTCCTTTTCCGCTCAAGGATTTAGGGCTAAGAAATAAGTATCCACTCATAGATGTTTCATTGTCGTACATGTTAATAGTTTCATTAATAGTGCTTATTTGCATAGTTTCCTCATAAGGCATCCAATGCTGATAAGTATTTGTAGCGTTAATGCTAGGAAATTCCACTGGAGTGATAGTAGGCTTAAGTTCAAACGATTGCGCATGCATATTCACTGAATCAGGTAGAAATAAAAAATCTGTGGACTTAGTAGTAGAATTAATAAATGTAAGAATACCATCTCCTATTAAGCCTTGGTTGCTCAAATTAACTTTATTGTAAAACCGACCTTTATTGCCATAAGCCATAATGCCTTTGGGAGGTAGAGTAGCAGTAAACCCTAAGGAATAATCTTCTTGAACAGTTAATGGTTGTGAAATGTCAGGAAAAATATTGCTGGAAGCTAAATATCCAGTAAAAGCAATATCATCTGTGATAAAAGTGTTGAGTGATGAAAAAGTAAAAGGATTCACATGAAAATAAAAGCGATCTTTAGAATATACTCCATTTTGGATATTCGTTTTATTATAGTAAACATAGGAATCTTTTTCACTATTAAAAATAGGATATTCATTACGCGATTCTAGTCCAGATTTGTTGTTTGGATGATCGATAAGTAAATCTCCACTTAAGTCACAGATAGCTGTTTGAACATTTATACGCTCAAAACTACCATCTGGCAGTTGTGGGCCTTTCACCCAAAACCAAAGAGAATCAATTGAAGGCATATCCAATTTAAACTCATCATAATCGAATGTGCTTTCCGTAGTTGCAAACGATAAACGACCGGCAGTAATTTTACCATCAAATCTAAAGTCTTTATTTTTTCCAAGTACAATACTTCGATTGCTAGGTTCAATAATTAAATTTTGGGAATCAGAAAGTATTATGCGATCAATGCCATTTATTTGCAGATCGAAATTATCAATGTGAAGATAAGCATTTGCTTCATCTCTATT
This sequence comes from Bacteroidales bacterium, assembly GCA_027858955.1. Taxonomy (GTDB): domain Bacteria; phylum Bacteroidota; class Bacteroidia; order Bacteroidales; family UBA12170; genus UBA12170. The sequence goes on along the minus strand of JAQIBR010000167.1, from coordinate 21,123 downwards.
TGGTTGTGATTTAAAGCGAATAACATCCGAATCGATAACTCTTGCATTTGCATTAAAGTAAAAATCAATTTTGTCACTCAAAATAGCGCTCTGTTTGTTAGAATCGTAAAGTAAAAATCCTTGATGTGCCAATTTAAGTAAAAGCAGCTGAACTTGTTCTATAGGCTTATTTAAATATTTAGCATACTCATCAAAGTAAACTGTTTTGCTAGAGTTTACATCGGAATAACGCTTAAGGGCTTGTAGTGGGTTTTCTAAATCGATGCCTTGTAATCGATTGAAACGGAATTCCGAAAAAAAGTTATACGACTCAAAATGTGCAGGTTGTTTTATGCGACCTTTTGCCATATCGAAACTAATTTTATTTTCTTCCATGTTCCAATACATTGCTTCAACATACATCTCAATTTGGTGATAAGTATTATAAAAAGGGTTTGCAGTTATGCCTTTGTCGTCTCGAACAAACGAAAGCAATTGGTTTTTTCTTGAATAATTCATGTGAAGACCACTGTGATATATAGAGTCGTTTTTATAGCGTATCGAAACAGACGCATATTTTGAGAGGATTTGGTTCGGGAGAATGCTGAAATTATTTGATCGTAGTTTTAAAATGGCAGTATCATTTTGGCGTATTGTAATTGATGCCTGTGTAGAAGCATCACCAAAACCCTGCAGATGAGATCCTTCAAATAAAACACCACCCGAGAAATCCATGTTAGGAAAGATATTGGTAATTTTACATTTCTTCTCATAGGATTTAAACTTAGGGTAGATAGCTCTACCTCCTCTTCGTGCTGCCAAAACTTGTTCGTTCAACTTTCCTAGAATCGGTTTCTGAAAATAATAATGATGATAGAAAAGAACTGAGTCTGCAAAGAATTTCGAGAATTGCATTGGAATGGAATACCGCTTCAGTTCAGCATAAACACTGTCTATCGAATAATTTGCACGTTCCCAACTAAGTCTACCACCATCTCCTTCCCAGATATTGGAAAAAGGAAAATAAGCACCTTTAGTACTGATAATATTAGTACTATCACCTCTAGAATAACATACTAAATCAGTTTCAGAAAATACATATTGAAGCAAGTCATTTTGAAATAAAATAGAATGCGGATATTTATTAACTTCCCATTTAACAGCTCGGTTATAATAAATAAGTTTGTTGTTAAAAAGATTATCGGATGCAATTACAAAAGAAGAAAACTCTCTTTTATTTTTATGATCTAAAGTGTATTGGGCTCCAAGTATCCACGACATAATACTCTTATTATCGTAAGTGCCTTCTATTATATTAATTAGCGAACTAAAAAAATGAGAGAAGTTTGGAATTGCTGTCATTTTGTTAGCAAACATTTTATTGGTAGTCACATAAATTTGTGATTTAATTTCATCTGAAAAAAAGCCGTATTCCCATTTTATTCTTAAATCTTGAAGAAAGATTTCTGCCTCATTTGATTGGTTTTTTTGGACAATTTTAAAATGTTGTTCCAGAGTTTTAAAATACAATGCAGGGTCTTCCAGAAGAATAGAATCGTTTTGTTGTGCTTGTACTTTTCCTGAAGAGAATAGTATTAGCATTCCAATAATTAATGCGACAATTGAAGGATTCCAATGTAAAATAGCCAGATGGCGCATATTCAATTGATTTTTTGGGAATATATATCAAAGATACAAATTCAACTTCAATTCAAAAGATGGCCTTTATTGAAATGTGTTTTATTTTTTAACATTTTGGGTAAAACTTTTATCTTTAGTTCTTGCTGATTGACAGTTTAGTGATTCATCCAAATTAAATACTTGATAATCAAAAATCACTTTGTCTAATTACGAATAAAGAAAAGTTAGTAATGCATAAATTAAGAATGCAAAATTATTATCACATTAAGCAATGCTTTTTTGGCATGAAAATATATGCTTAAATATTGTTTATTAAACAACACAAGGTATTATATCACAGTATATTAAAGGAAGAGTATTTGCCTAAATTTTTGTATACATAGCTGCAACCCATTCGTTATCAACAATATGAGTACTATATTCGAGGCCTAGTTGAGCTGCTTTTTCACTAATGTCTTTAAGGTCGTTTCGGTAAAATCCGCTCATAAATAATTTCCCATTTTTATTTAGACTCTGCGAATAAATATTCATATCGGATAAAAGAATGTTTTTATTGATATTGGCAAAAATTATATCAAAAGATTTTCCTGCAAGTAGAGCTGCATCGCCTTGAAAAACCTGTATATCTTGTATATTGTTTTTAGCAATATTATCAATAGAATTGCGATATGCCCATTCGTCATTATCGATAGCGAAAATAGGAGATGCACCTTTTTTATATGCTAATATTGCAAGAACAGCTGTTCCACAACCCATATCGAGAAATGATTTTCCTGCAACATCCTCATTCAAAAGTAGCGAAATCATATTCGATGTTGTCTCATGATGAGCGGTTCCAAAAGACATTTGAGGCTCAATAAGAAGCTCAAACTCAACATCAGGTTTAGAAGGATGAAAAGGAGCTCGTATATAACAACGTTCGTCTATTAATACCGAATTGTAATTGCTTTCCCAGACTGCATTCCAGTTTTGAGCAGGAATTTGCTTTACCGAATAGGATATTTTCACTAATGCATTGTTTAGAATATCTAAATTACTTAGCTTTTTTTCATCAAAAGCATGTTCTTGAATGTAGGCCAAAAGTCCATCTTTGGTTTCTTCAAAACTTTCGAATCCTATTTCGGCCAATTCGGCAATTAAAATATCCTGAAAAGGAGTTTGGGGATTGATGGAAAATTTAAGTTCGATGTAATTCATGTCTAAACTTAATTGATTTCTTGTAAATAAAGCAATAAATAATATCTGTAAATCAGCTTGCTGTTTGTTTTAAACGCAAAGTACGCAGAGTATTACGCAAAGGACGCAATGTTTTTTGTTATGGATATTAAGGGCTTTGCGGTCTTAGCGATTTTTCTTAGCGCTCTTTGCGGTAAAATTAATCGAATGATTGTCAAGATTTGAAATCAGCTAAAAACTTTGAACAATTTTTAAGAAATCTTCGGCGACTAAAGAAGCTCCACCTATCAATCCACCATCCACATCTTTTAATGCAAATAACTCTTTGGCATTTTTCGCATTGCAGCTACCGCCGTATAAAATGGTCATATCGTCGGCAACTTCTTGATTATATTTTTTTGCAATTAAATTACGAATAAAGGCATGCATTTCCTGTGCCTGATCAGGGCTGGCAGTTTTTCCTGTGCCGATTGCCCAAACTGGCTCGTATGCAACAACAACATTGTCAAGTTCTTCAGCTGTTAAATGAAAAATACCTTCAAAAATCTGTTTTCCAACAATATCAAAATGATTATTTGATTCGCGATCTTCTAAAACTTCGCCACAACAAAAAATTGGGCTGATTTCATTCTCCAGTAATTGATCTACTTTTTCTGCGAGCATTTTTGAATCTTCGTTGAAAAATTTGCGGCGTTCTGAATGTCCGACCAAGCAGTATTCAATATCCATTGATTTAAGCATGGCTGCAGAAATTTCTCCTGTATAGGCTCCCAAAGAATGGTTTGAGCAATTTTGTGCACCTACTGAGAAATTGTTCTCTATAGCAATATCAGTAAACATTTCGGCGTATAATACTGGGGGACAAAGAATTACTTCTGTTTTATCCAAATCCAAATTTTGAAGAGGTTCTGCGATATTAAATAATAATTCGTCAGCTTCTTCAAAAGTTTTGTTCATTTTCCAATTTCCGGCAACTATATTTCTTCTCATGATTCGGTAATTTTTAATTCTGCTTAATAATCGGCAAAAGTACAATGAATTATTTGAAATTGATCTGATATTTTAATACTAACCAGGGATAACGCATCTAAATTTAACCGCAATGAATGCAAAGAATCCGCAAAGAACGCAAGGTGTTTAGAATCAGCCACAAATAAAATAGCGAACTTTGCGAGATCATTGAGGCCTTTGCGTTAAAAAATAAGAAGTGCTTAATTTATTTTAGTCGAGGAAAGTGAACATGTTGATCTTGTATGATTTGACATATTAGTTCAAGAAAATTAACTGCAATTATTTTTAAGATGCGTTTGCCTTGTAAGACTGACCTTTTCCGATTTCAGGCATTAATTATTAATGTTTCTTTGCCGTTCAGTAAAAAAATCATTAATCGTAGATTTGATTCGATGATGTTGGTAGATCGGCGTATGCCCATTTATTTATAACTTTTCCATTTTCTAATAGAATCAGTCCAGGATTGCTTCTAATGATTGTTTTTAAATCGATATCATCAGCTAAAAATATTGGAATTTCAATAAGATTTTCGTTTATAAAGTCGGATATCTTATTGCCAACTGATGCTGTGAGAATAGTAATTGGAATGTATTCTTCGTACGCAATTTGAATAATAGCCCTAATTTTTTTTGCCTTTTTGGGTGTGATTGCATTTAAATTATGGGAAATAATTAACAGGCTTTTTTCTTGGAATCCCAGTACTTCATAGGTAACATCGCTTCCATCCTGATCGAAAACCATAAGACTTTGTACACCCTGATTGGGACTGATTTCGTGTGAACTTACAAATTCCCAATTTGCAAGCCAGACACTGTCTTGATAAGGAAAATTTGGAGACAGAAATTCTTGTTTCTCACCACTATTTTTGTTTTTATATGTAAGATAAAGTTCCACTTTTCTTTGATCAGTATTAAAAACTTGGTTGCCAACTTTCCAGAATCGAAAATCGATAAGTGGCAAGTGTTGAAGGTTATAAAAAGAAAAGCTTATAAATGCAAAGAATATAATTAAGCTCCAGCTCAAATGCTTCCTGAGATTAATTTTGGTTGTTGGATAAAAAAACAAAGTAACAAGTAAAATATCGATGACTAGATTTTTATAAAAAGTTTGCCAATTGGTAATTACTAGGGCGTCACCAAAACAACCGCAATCGGGTACTGGATTATAGAGTGCATCATAAAGAGTTACAAAAGTGAAAATCACCATTAATATTGTCATTGACCAAAGAGTAAACTTTGGTAATAATTTAAATACAAGCATTACTCCAAGGCTCAATTCAAGAGCGATTAAGCCAAAAGCCATTATCAAACTTAAAGGTAAAGCCCAATCCATATTGTAAGCTATAAAATAGTCATCAATTTTATATGCCGTGCCTAAAGGATCGACTCCTTTTACGAAACCTGAAAAAATAAATAAGGCAGCTAAAATATATCGAATGATTAGGATTACAGTTTTCATTTTTTGGAATTCAGTGTTCTATTCTATTGAAGGTAATATATTAATTGGAATCATTTTCTTTAGCCAATTTTATCAACGCAAATAAAGCATAGTTTATCATATCTTGGTAGTTGGCATCCAGCCCTTCAGAAACCAATGTTTTGCCTTCGTTGTCTTCAATCTGCTTAACACGAAGCAATTTCATTAAAATAATATCATCAAGAGAACTGATACGCATATTTCGCCAAGCCTCATCGTAATCGTGATTTTTATTCTCCATCAAAGATTGGGCAGTATAAATATGTCTATTATATAGCTCTTCAATTTCTTTGTTTGTAAGATCATCACCTTCAGTAGCGAGTCCTTTTTCAAGTTGAATAAGTGCCATTACCGAATAGTTTACTATTCCAATAAATTCATCTTCAATCCCTTCTTTTACTTTAGAAAGCCCTTTGATTTGGATACTTCTAATGCGATTGGCTTTTATATAAATTTGATCAGTTAAGGAGCTAGGTCGAAGGACGCGCCACGCAGTACCATAATCTTGCATTTTGTCTAAAAAAATGCTTCTACATTTTTCAATGGCTTCTTCGAACTGCTGTTTAGTTTTTATCATAAAAAATTATCTCTTAATTTTGCAAGAAAATAGTATGTAAAATGTTGGGTAAAAGTACAGCTTTTTCTGAAAATCGAATGCTCAATTTTCGTGGAAAACTTTTAGACTTAAAGGAGCCGAAGATAATGGGAATTCTTAATTTAACCTCCGATTCTTTTTATGATGGTGGTATAAATTTAAAAGATGATTTTTTTCTTGAGAAGGCCGAAGAATTGCATAATGGAGGTGCCTCAATCATAGATGTTGGTGCTGTTTCTACCAAACCAGGTAGTCGGATAATTAATGATGAGGAGGAATGGAAGATTTTGGAAAGGCCTTTACAATTACTTCGGAAACAACAGCCCGAAATAATCTTATCGGTTGACACTTACAATTCTGCTACAGCGCAAAAGGCAGCGGATATTGGTGTAGAAACGATCAATGATATTTCAGGAGGAACTATCGACAATAAAATGTTTGATGTTATTGCAAAAAATAAATTAGCTTATGTATTGATGCATATTCACGGTGTGCCTGAAAATATGCAACAATATCCTGTTAAAGGAAATGTTGTAAAAGGGATTAGATATTTTTTCGATAAAACTTTACAATTGTTACAAGATGTAGGAGTAGAGAGTATTATGCTTGATCCTGGTTTTGGTTTTGGAAAAACAATTGATCAAAACTATCAATTATTAAGAGAATTAAAACAATTTAATATATATAATTGGCCTATTCTTGCCGGTGTTTCACGCAAATCAATGATTTTCAAACATCTTAAAATAAATCCCCAAGAAGCCTTAAATGGTACTACTGTTTTGAATACTTTTGCATTGCTTAATGGAGCTAAGGTTTTACGTGTGCACGATGCAAAAGAAGCCCATGAAACTATTCGCTTATTTTTGAAGTATAATCAATTTTAATCTGAAGAATGTATTTATCGAGTTTAGCCTTTATTCAAATTAGCTTTTTAGATATTTTAGATATCTTATTGGTTGCTTTATTAATCTATGAGATTTACCGTTTGATCAAGGGGACAGTTGCAATAAACTTATTTATTGGTATCGCCGCTATTTATTTTATCTGGAAACTTGTAGTAGCACTTCAAATGGCACTTTTAAGTGAAATTTTAGGTGCATTTATCGGCGTTGGATTTATTGCTTTACTTATTGTTTTTCAACCTGAGATTCGCCAATTTTTATTATTTTTCGGCTCACCAGCTTTTTTAGCATCTATGCCAAAGAGAGTTCGTTTTTTATTTGGTAAAATAAATCGTCCGGAAAGTCCCTTGGATGTCGATAAAATTATAATGGCTGTTAGACATTTATCAGCTACAAATACGGGAGCATTGATAGTTTTGAGTAAGAAACACGATTTGCGACAAATAATTGATACAGGGGATAAATTTTCATCTGAGATATCCTCTGCTTTGATTGAAAGTCTCTTTTTTAGGAATAGTCCTTTGCACGATGGAGCAGTTATTATTAGAGAAAACCAAATTGTTGCAGCTCGATGTATTTTGCCTGTTTCAAAAAGTAATAGAATTAATGTTGCTCTGGGATTAAGACATCGGGCAGCAGTTGGGATTACTGAAAAAACTGATGCTCTGTCACTAATAGTTTCTGAAGAAACAGGAAAAATATCCTATTCAAAAAGGGGAGCAATTATTCATAATATTGCTGCACACCAACTAAAAACTTTCCTTGAGAAAGAATTTATATCCTAAGTTAGCCGTTTTTGAATATTTTTTCTAGCTTTTCATTATCGAGAATTCGGATTAGACCATTATTCATTTCAATTAAATGATCATCTCGAAAATTTTTTAGAATCCTAACGGCACTCATGGAACTCATATTTGTAAATTCGGCAAAATCACGACGGGTAAAAGGAATGTTAAAATCATCCGATTCAAAAACATGTTTTGATAAAATTAATAAAGCATGAGCTATGCGTCCATGCAACTGTTTGTAATTATTTTGGATATGAAAATCGAGAATTCCGCAGGTTTGATTATTGATTGATTTAATTACGTCTACAGCAAATCCCGTATTGCTGTTTAATAATTTTTCAAAAAGGCGTATATCTATGATGCATACTTCGCAATCGTTTAGTGCAGATACAGAATATTGAACTATGCTGGCATTATAAATATCAGAAAGGCCTATCAATTGTCCAGATTTTCTAAAATCGACTATGCTCACATTTTCTGCATGATCAAATTCTTTGTAAACCTTTGCTATCCCTTTTTTCACTATTAAAATACTGGAAACGAAAGTGCCTTGCTTCCTAATAATCTCTCCTTTTTTATATAAGATGCTCACCTTGGACTTGGATACTTCCATCAGTTCGCTTTTGGATAGGTGCTCGAAACAATCTGCCTTATTGGCACAATCAACACAGTTATGTACATTCTCAGTTTTTCCCATGATTTTTTCTAATCGTGCCGCAAAAATACATAAATGGAATTTATGCATTAACATTAAATTGATTTATATCAAGAAAATAATTATCAGAATGTAAGATTTTTCGAACATCTGTTAAATGTTTTGTTTTCTCTTGATGCTAAATTCATCACTATTTTATTATATAAAACAAACTCTATTCACAGCTGGATTTGTTGGCAGCCCCACACTTTAAAGATAACTTTGCCCTGTTCAAATGAAGGAATAATTAAAATTAATTTCACAAAAATATGAAGTGGAAAAATTATCTAATCATGTTCAGCATGCTCTTTGTTATCTGGTTGTTACTCAACAACTCACTAGAAGCGGAGGTCATGTTGCTTGGCTTAGGGGTTAGTCTGGTTTTGCCTTTGCTCCTTTGCGGAAAATGCGAGGTATTTACCAATTTAAGCTTTTCACCTAAAGCCATTTTGTATTCGTTTATGTTTTTATTCACCTTTATCGTGGAGTTGTTTAAAGCTAATTTCGATGTTGCTCGTAGAGTATTATCGCCAAGCTTACCAATCAACCCAGGTATTGTTGAAGTAAAGACAAAATTAAAATCTAAAATTGGCAGGGTTATTTTGGCCGATTCAATTACTTTAACTCCCGGAACCTTTACTCTGGAGTTAGTAGGCGATTCGTTGTTTATTCATTGGATTGATGTTAAATCGACCGATGTAGAAGAAAGCACCCGCCTGATAGTTGAAAAATTTGAAAAATATCTGGAGGTAATGTATGGTTAATCTTATGCTCACCATTGCAGTATCAATTACCCTGTTGAGTATTGCCATTACGATGGTTAGGTTTGTTAAAGGGCCCACAAGTGTAGATCGTGTCATTGCTTTTGATGTGATGTCGGTTTCAAGTATTGCCTTAATTGCTTTTATAGCTGCCTTAAGCAATCGCATCATCTATATGGATGTGGCTTTGGTTTACGGTATTCTAGGTTTTCTTGGTGTAATCGTGGTAGCACGCTATCTGGAAAGAGGATTGTAAATAATCTAATTGCTTTAGTAAAAGATTTGCTATCGCTTTTAAACAAAAAAAATATGGATAATAATTTGATGGAAATAATCGGTGGAGCAATTGCTATCGGAGGTTCGATTTTCCTTTTGTTAGGATCAATCGGATTAATTCGTATGCCGGATGTTTATAACCGTATTCAAGCCGGAACCAAAGCCAGTACATTGGGAACAATGTTGTCGCTAGTAGGTTTGTTTTTCATTTTTCCGGGTTGGTTTGGTAAACTAATGGTGTTGATACTTTTTGTGTTAATCACCAACCCTGTTTCTTCTCATACATTGGCTAGAGCGGCGTATTTTATTAAAATACCGCTTACAAAAATTACGAAAGTCGATAAGTTGAAAGAACATCAGGAAATTGATGAATCTCGCAATGCGCATCTTCGCAAAGTAAAAATCAAAAAAGAAGGGGAGTAATATGTTTATTGCAATAGCTATAGTTATAGGAGTGGCTAGTTTGATTAGCGGATTTATTGCCATTCACCACGAAAAATTGTCGGTTGCCATAATTGCTTCTGGAATGGTTAGCTTATTCGCTTCCGTAATCTTTCTTCTGTTAGCAGCACCCGATGTTGCTATGACCGAAGCTTCGATAGGAAGTGGTTTAACAACCTTGATATTCTTTTATGTGTTAAATAAAATCAGACAAAGAAATGATTAAGAAAATTTTAATTATTGGTTTATTGGCTGGAGTCGGACTCATCTTTTTTGATTTGTTTAATGCTTATCAAGGAAGTGAAGTTTTAGGAAAAACAGGCCGGTATTATGCCGAAAACGGAGCCGATGAAGTTGGTGCCGCCAACTTAGTTACGGCCGTTATTGTTACCTACCGTGGTTTAGATACTTTGGGTGAGGTTACAATCTTATTCTTAACCGCTGCCATTATCAGTTTTGTTCTCAAATTTCGTAGAGAAGATTTTATTCCAAACCGTCCGGTACGTATAACTTCAGAATTGCTTGATTCAGCATCGCAGGTTATTGTTCCGGTAATTTTTATGGTTGGAATTTATATTTTCATCAACGGACACTTAACGCCAGGTGGAGGTTTCCAAGGAGGAGCAGTAATTGCTTCCGGAGTATTGCTTATGATTATGGCCAATCCAAATTTCGGTATTAGCCACAAAGTAATTGCTAAGGTAGAATCTATCTCAGGTATTGCCTTTGTTTTGATTGGCATTATGGGAATTTTCCTTGCCGGCGGATTCCTCGATAACCGCCTTTTAGGTTTGGGTAATCTTGGAGAGCTGTTTAGTGCAGGTGTTATACCAATCATTTACACTTTTATTGGACTTAAAGTAGGTGCAGAACTTTCCAATATTTTGGGAACGATTTCACACGCTCAAAACGAAAAAAATTAGACTATGGAATATATAATTATTTCGACAGGATTTGCCTTAGCATTATTGGGCCTCTGGGGAATATTGAGCCAAAAGAACTTGATTAAAATCATTCTGGGCTTCACTATTTTCAATACAGGGATCAATATTGTTATGGTGAGCATCGGATATGTGCGGGGAAAAGCCGCTCCGATTTTAGATGTAATTAAGCCCTCGGAAGCCGCCGACAAAATTGTTGACCCATTGCCGCAAGCATTGGTGCTCACCGCTATTGTTATTGGTTTAGGAGTAACAGCCTTAATGCTGGTTTATGCGCTTAACCTACATCGTGAAAAGAATTCATTGGATATCAACAGTTTTAAAGATTTGAAATGGTAGGACCGATATATATTATTGCCGTTGCCCTAGGTATTGCCTTTATAATGGGCTTGTTCGGGAAGTCGTTGAAAAACTTTACCGGATGGGCTATGTTAGCCGGACTGGGCTTTATGACTTATGTTTCCGGTCAGTGGTTGTTAGAATTTCTAAACAACAACAGAGCCGTTGAAACTATTTATACTGCCGGATTTAAACCTCCTTATTCCATCAACTTACAGATGGGTAGTTACGAAGCCTTATTAACCTTCTTGATTAATGTAGTTGGTTTATTAGGTGGAATATACTTGTATAAAGATTTAAAAAAAACCGGAACAAATGCGATGGTTGTTTTCTTGGTGTTTATTATGAGCCTGAATGTGGTTGTGATGACACGAGATATGTTCAACCTTTTTGTTTTCCTAGAAGTAGGAAGCATTGCAACTGCTGGTTTGATTTTACTCGATAAAAACGGTAACGCATTACAAGCGGGTATGAAATACCTGATTGCTACCGGAATTATTGCCGGTATCTTACTTATAGGAACCATCTTTGCCTATTATTTTGCAGGATCATTAAATATAGATGATATCCTAGCCGCAAATTTAGGCGCTGCCAAAGCAACAGTAATCGCTGTATTCTTGATTTATGTTTCCATTCTATTAGAATTAAAACCTTTCCCTGCCAATGGTTGGGGAATTGATGTTTATACTGCTGCCAACCCCGGTATCGGCGCCTTGGTTTCTGCCGCATCTGCAACAGCAATGTTTTATGTGCTGTACAAATTATTGCCTCTTGGCGGGGCCGAATGGTTGAATTACATTGCCGTCATTGGTGGAATCACCTTTGTAGGTTCCAACTTAATGGGTACTAAGCAGAACAACCCAAATCGTTTGTTAGGTTATTCTTCAATCGGACAGATTGGTTTGTTAACCATGATCCTTGGATTGAGCGATATCTTGGGCGAAAAATTAGTTTTCGTTGCCTTTGGTATTTTAATCAGTCATTATGCTGCTAAAGCAGGATTGTTCTGGTTGTCGGGTATCATCAAAGCTAAAGATATAAAGGGATGGGCTGCTTTACGCAAATCGCCTTTCTTATTGTTCTTATTCGGAACCTTTGTATTTGCATTGATTGGTTTTCCTCCATTTCCAAGTTTCTTCGGAAAGTGGGAACTGATTATGACTTTAGCTACAGGCGGACATTGGGCTTGGATGACAGTTATTTTGGTTGGCTCTTTTATCGAAGGTATTTATCTTTTCCGTTGGTTGGGATATGCCATTAAGCTCGATCACGAAGAATTGCCTGATTTCAAAATAGAGTGGAATAAATTTTTCCCTGTTTGGGTAATGGCCATCGTGCTTTATGCTGTTGGTGTTTACGTTACTCCAATGGTCGAAGGTGGTTCGTTTATCAATTATATTCCTTTGATGTTTGTCTTGTTCTTGTTTGCAATTGACTTCTTGCCGGTTTATATCAAAAACACGGTTTCTATCGGAGGAATTATCTGGTATATGTTTCATATATATCCTGTACTTGAAGGTGATTTATTGCGTTTGATTTTTGCCGGAATCTTTTTGATAGGTGGTGTTTTAACCCTTATGGCAGGATACAGCAAGAAAGGAACGCGCAAAGGATTCTATCCAATGGCTATGATGATGTTTGCCGGTTTGATTGGTATTATCGAAGCAAGTACTTTATTAGAATTCTTCTTCTCTTGGGAGTTGATGACAGCTGGTTCTTACTTCTTAATCATTCGCGGAAAACGCTCAATGCCTCACGGTTATAGTTATATGTTGTTCTCCATTGCTGGCGCTTATGCTATTTTATTTGGATTTGGTTTGGCCTTTGCCAGTGGTTTTGATACTTCATTAGCAGCTTTAGGAAGCATTAGCCTACTACCAACTTTAGCATACACCTTATTAGCTGTTGGTTTTATGACAAAAACAGCGTCCTTAGGTTTACACATTTGGTTACCAGGTGCTCACGGTGAAGCTGAATCGGATGTTTCTCCAATGGTTTCTGCCATCTTGCTTAAAGCAGGTGTTTTTGGTTTGATGATTCTATTCCTTTATATGGATAGAGCAAGTACCGGAGCAACTAATTTATTATACGTTCTCGGATGGGTTGGTGCATTGACCACATTAATGGGAAATATGAGCGCCGCTTTCCAGGAAGATGCCAAACGATTATTGGCTTATTCATCGGTAGCTCAATTGGGGTATATTTTATTCGCGATTAGCATAATGACTCAATTGGGTTGGTTAGCTGGTTTTACATACACCATCAACCACTTTATGTTTAAAGCAGTTTTATTCCTTGTAATAGGTGGAATTGTAGTGAAACTTGGAACACATAATATGTATGAAATGGGTGGTATGATTAAAAAAATGCCTTTCTCTTTTGTAGCTGTTTTAATTTCAATCATCGTTATTGGCGGTATTCCTCCTTTGAGTGGTTTCGCAGGAAAATGGTTGTTCTACAATGCGATTCTTGAAAAAGGCTGGTATTTCCAGGGAGCCATTATCTTTTTTGCTGGTATCATTGCTTTCCTATATTTATATAAATTGATTCATTCGGTTTTCTTAGGACAGTTGAAAGACAATCACCGAAATATGAAAGAAATCAGTGCCTGGATTTTGATTCCATCCTATGTGATGATAATTGGAATTATGATTTTCTCGGCATTCCCACAATATATTTTAAAGCCAATAGGCAATATGATCGCTCCTTATTTCTCTTCCGAAGCTCTGTCTTGGGAAGGAACAAAAGCCTTAACTAGTTTTGGTTATTGGGATGGAACAACGGTTATGATAGTAGTTGGGACAGCATTTGTTTTATTGTTAGGATGGTTGGTTGCTCTAAGCTCGAAGGCGAAGAAAATTGAACAATTCAATATTGTATTCGCTGCTGAGCGTCCTCATCGTCCAGAAACAACGCACGTATCCTATAATATTTATGCCGGATATCAAAAAGCCTTGGGCTTTTTAATAACACCTTTCGTAACGGCTTTTTGGGATGCAATGAGCAATCTGGTTTTAGAGGTTGCAAACTGGTTAAGAAGAATCTATAGTGGAAGTATGCAAAACTATGCATTGCACGTGGTTCTTTTCATCGTAGTATTTTACTTAATTGCTTTAGGAGGATTATAAGATGGATTATAGCATAACAAAATTTTTATGGACCCTCTTGGGTTTGTTTATCGTTTTAAATTGGGGAATGCTTATGAGCTCAACTATGCGCCGAATAGGAGCACGTGTTGCTGGTCGATATGGTATTCCTTGGTATCAGCCTTGGATTGACTTGGTGAAGTTGTATTCTTTAAGAACGCATCTTACTCACGGTACAATGTTCTATATCGGGCCTGTATTTCGATTGATGGGTGGAGTTGGAATATTCTTATTTCTTCCTATGGTTTACGGGAATCCACATTGGTCTAACTACAGTTTTTCTGGCGACTTAGTCCTTATCCTTTATTTCCAGTTTTTCGGAATGTTAGGTATGGCACTTGGTGCTGGCGAAGGTGGACAACCTTTTTCTGCAATTGGTATTAGTCGTGGTTTATCACAATTTGCAACCATTGAAGTTCCAATGACTTTAGCCGTGATTTCTATCGCTATTCAATACCAAACTTTATCTATTTCTGATATCGTTGCTGCTCAACAAGGTGGATTTATGACCTGGACTTTATGGACAAATCCATTGGCAACCGGAGCCGCAATGCTAAGTTTGCTTGGAGCTTTTGGTCATTCACCTTTTAATTTGGTAAAAGCACCAAACGAAATTCCAATTGGTCCTCCAACAGAGTATCACGGAACTTTCTTAGGTGTGCTTAGAACCAATGGTGCAATCTTGCACGTTGCCGAAGCAGCCTTATTTATGAACCTTTTCTTTGGTGGTGCAGGCTCTTGGTTCGAATTGATTATTAAAACATTCCTGATCTATTTCTGGTCGGTATTTGTAGGAACAGTTTTCCCACGCTTCCGCATTGAGCAAAGTGTGCGTTGGTTCCTTAAAGTCCCCACTATTTTAGGAATATTGGCCATCATAATATTTTTATAGTTATGGAGAAAGATATGAATAAACATAAATTCGAGGACTTGGATGTAGATAAGTTCCTTGCTCCCGAAAATGAAAAACGTTCGGTGCTTGCTCCCGATGGAAGCATAGTAGAAGTAGATCCTTTAAAAGATTATTTCTGCCAGGATCGTCCTGAAGTACAAAAACCAAGAAGTGGACCTGTTGAGAATTTCTTAAACTGGGCTCGTGCCGAAAGTTTATGGGTTCTTGGATTTGGTACCGGCTGTGGTAGTATTGAGATTCCACCTTTAACAACACCTCGTTTCGATATGTTTCGTTACGGTGTGCAAATGCGTGCAACCCCTCGTCAGTCAAATGTTTTTGTAATCTCAGGTTACCTTTCAGTTAAAACATTGAAGCGTGCTATTCGCGCCTACGAGCAAATGCCTAGCCCAAAATACATCATCGCTCTTGGTAGTTGTACTATCAACGGAGGTATGTATTACGATAGCTACAATACAATCAATCGCTTAGATGCGTATATGCCCGTTGATGTTTATATCGCTGGTTGTATGCCTCGCCCCGAAGCATTGTTAGCTGGTTTTGCTAAGTTAAAAGAACTTATTAAAGCAGGCAAAGCCGAAAAGGCGAATGAATATGCTGAGAACTTCGATTGGTATAAAACCAATCAGAAGAAGATTATTAAGGACTGGAATATGCCAGATTTTAACTGGTAAAATTTAAGGAATATGAAAGATTTAATTAAAGATATAGAAAGTCGGTTCAAAACTTCGGATTACATCCAGAAGCTTGATCACTTGGCTTTTATTACCGTTGAAAAAGAGCAGGCCATTTCTTTGGTGACTTATTTACGCGATTATCGGAAATATGCCGGGCTTACTCTTTTAACTGCCGTTGATTGGTTAGAAGATGGTGTTTTTCAGTTGACTTATTTGCTGAACAATCCAACAGATTATACCGAGATTGGTGTCCGTGTTATGATTGATCGCGATAATGCTACAATGGAATCTTCTCACCATTTATGGGAGAATATGATGACTTATCAGCGCGAATTGCGCGAAATGTTTGGCATCGATTTCCCCGGTAGTCCACGTATCGAAGAAGACTTTATTTTGGAAGGCTGGGATAATATGCCTCCTTATCGTCGCGATTTTGATACCAAAAAATATGCAGAAGAAACTTACTTCCCACGTCCGGGCCGTGAGTCAAACGATCCTGCAACTTATATGAAATCAAAAATGTACCCTAACGACTAAGATAGATGGATTTAAAAAAATTATTTCAGATGAACCCTGACAGGAGCCTATATCCTGAAATGGGAGAAGACGGTAAGCCCATCATCGATTTGAGCTCGCACAAATTTTTAAAAATTTGGCAAGGCCCTCAACATCCTGGTATTACGGGTAATATGTCATTAGAGTTAACAGTAAGTGGAGATGAGATTGTAGAATCGAAAACTCACGTTGGTTATCTGCACCGCGGTTTTGAAAAATTAATGGAGCGCCGTAAATTTATTCAGTGCTTCCCAACTTGTATTCGTATGTGTGTCGCCGAGCCAGATCCAAATGAATACATACTTGCTGCCGCAATAGAAGATTTAGCCGGAATAGAAGTTCCTGAAACGGCTCAATGGTTAAGAACCTTAGCTTTGGAAATGGCACGTTTGCAAATTTTATTGCGTAGTGTTCCTGGTCAAGGCGGAACTTTTGCTCTAGGCTTAGGTTACCAATGGGGAAATTATATTCGTGACCTTATTCTCGATCGCTTCGAAGAATTAACGGGTGGTCGTGTGTACCATATGTATATTATTCCAGGTGGCGTTCGTGGTTTATTGCCCGATGGTTTCAAAAAAAGGATGGAAGAAAATCTCAAATTGGTTGATGAATTTGTAATTAATATCGACAATTTGATGTACAATAATTCAGTTTTTAAACAACGTGCAAAGGGTTTAGCTGTTATTCCAAAAGATTGGATTGATACCTATGGTGTTTATGGCCCTACTGCTCGTGCGGCCGGTGTTATGCGCGATGTGCGTAAAACCCATCCATACCTTAAATATGCTGAACTCGATTTTGAACCTTTCACAACAACAGAGTCCGATGTGTATGCGCGTAGTCGTGTGCGTTGGCACGATCTTCAAACAACGGTAGATTTAATTCGCCAGATTATGGCAAAAATGCCTGATGGCGGAGAAATCAGAGCAGAAACTCCAAACGTACTGCACTGGCGTATTCCTAAAGGGGAAACCTATCAGAAATGCGAAAGCTCACGTGGTGAATATGGTATGTATATGGTGACCGACGGAAGTGATAAACCACGTCGTGTAAACCTTAAAGGACCAAGTTATACCCACGCGAATGCCTTGTTAGACAAATTGCTAATCAATGCAAATATTGCTGATACAGCAGCTATTATGGTTTCGTTGGCTACTTGTCCACCCGAAATTGAGAGATAGTGTTAATATTTGATTTAAAAAGTATTTGAAATGAATATAAAAGATGTTTTAAGTCCGTTTACCGCCTGGAAAAGGGTTGCCAGAGATCCGGTTACTGTTAAGGATCCGTTTAACGACCGTCCCGGAGCTGATCGCTATCGTGGTTTCCACAAAAACGATGTGGAAGCTTGTATAGGTTGCGGTACTTGTGAAGATATTTGTGAAAACGAAGCCATCGACTTGGTTCCTTTTAAAGATCCAATTAGTGGCGATAGCGGTTTGCGTCCAAGTATTGATTATGGTCGCTGTTGCTGGTGTGCGCTTTGTGTTGATGTTTGTACTACCAATTCCTTGACTTTGTCAAACGAATATACCTGGGTTGCTACAGATCCTGATGAATTTATTTTCACCCCAGGTGTGGATAAAAAAGACTGGGACGAAAACGAAAAAGGCTGGAAGAAACCTGAAGGTAATTATGAGTTCTATGGCTTAAAAAGAGTCGAAATGGAACACCTTCACCCAGAAGAAAGAAGCGATTCTTTTATCGAAATGGTGAAAGGTTATTCTAAAGAACAAGCTCAAAAAGAAGCCGATCGCTGTGTGGAATGTGGTATTTGTACCGCAACTTGTCCTGCACATATGGGTATTCCTGAGTACATTAAAGCCATTCGTAATGATGACATAGAAGAAGGCTTGCGTGTTCTTTATGAAACAAATCCATTGCCCGAAATTTGTGGTCGAATTTGTACCCATAAATGCGAATCGGTTTGTTCCATCGGTCATAAAGGAGATCCTTTGTCTATCCGATGGTTGAAGCGTTATATTGCCGATCAGGTTCCAAGCGATAAGTATAAAGATATCCTCGATACCAACGAAATAGAAAATAACGATAAGAAAATTGCCATCATCGGGGCTGGACCTTCCGGATTAACAGCAGCGCATTATCTTGTTAAAATGGGATACAGTGTTACCATTTTCGAGCAATTTGAAGCAGCCGGTGGTATGATGCGTTATGGTATTCCAGAATATCGTTTGCCTTACGAATCTATCGATAAAGATATCAACTACATCCTTTCTTTGGGTGTTGATATCAAATACAATACGCGTATTGGTGCCGACATTACTTTGGATCAATTAGGAAAAGATTTCGATGCTGTGTTCTCTGGAACAGGATTGCATTTAGGTCGTTCTACTGGTATTCCGGGTTCAGACAATGAGCACGTTTACTATTCAACCGATTACTTACGCAAGATTACTGCTGGCGAAGAAATTGAAGTTGCGGAATCTATTGTTGTAATTGGTGGTGGTAACGTTGCGATGGATATTACCCGTTCTTTGGCTCGTATGCAAAAAGTCAAATACGGCAAGGCAAATATCATTGCAACTTCTTTGGAAAAAGAAGATGTTATGCCAGCCGATAGGGAAGAAGTTGTTGAAGCTCGCGAAGAGGGTGCTATCATCAATCCGGGTTGGGCTCCACAGTCTATCGAAATTAAAGACGGTGTTCCAACTGGTTTGCACGTTGTGGAATGTAATTCACTATTCGATGAAACCGGACGTTTCAATCCACAGTGTTCAATGGATGTAAAAGAATTTTGGCCTGGTGTTCAGATTATCGAATCTATTGGTCAGGGTATGGATTTAAGCTATATCTCTGAAGAATTCAAAGAGAACATGGCATTTAGCCCACGAGGTAGAGTTGAAACCAACGACTATTTCCAAACAGGTGTTAAATGGTTCTTTATGGGTGGCGATATTATCGAAGGCCCCGATGTAATTCACGGTATTGCCAACGGTCATAAAGCCGCTATCGGTATCGATAATTTTATTCAAGGAATAGATTTTAAAGCGGCTAAATAATATAATTTTATAATTTTAAAAAATTATGGCAAATATTTCAACAAAGTATTTAGGTTTAACGCTGAAAAGCCCAATTATTGTGGGTAGTTCACCATTAACTGATACTGTAGAAAAGGTTAAGAAATTAGCCGAAGCCGGAGCTGGTGCTGTGGTTTTAAAATCCCTCTTCGAAGAGCAGATTTTAATGGATGTTGATGCCCAGCGCGTTAATAATATGTACGATTCTTTTGGCGATGCCGAAAACTATCTGACCTATTATACCAAGCAAAAAAGCATAGGCGATTATTTGGAGCTTATCAAAGGCTGCAAGCGCGAAACCTCCATTCCGATTATTGCAAGTATCAACTGTATGAGCCACGGCGAATGGGTTGAGTTTGCACTTAAAATGGAAGATGCCGGTGCCGATGCCTTGGAATTGAATGTTTTTGTTTTGCCTGCCGATGCAGAATATACAGGTTTCGATTATGAGAAATCTTATTTCGATATCATCAATCAGGTAAGCGATATAATTTCTATTCCTGTGAGTGTTAAAATGAGTCATTACTTTTCAGGAATGGCAAACTTTTTCACACGCTTAAGTCAGACAGAGATCCAAGGGATGGTGCTTTTTAACCGTTTTTATTCTCCCGATGTGGATATCGAAAACGAAAAAGTAATCAATCAGTCGTTTAACAGTTTGGCTGTTGATAACAGTATGGTCTTGCGTTGGATGGGAATTCTGTCCCCTAAGGTCGCCTGCGATTTGGCTTCATCAACAGGAATTGTCGATGGAAATTCGGTGATCAAGAATATGCTTGTTGGTGCAAAAGCCATTCAAGTGGTTTCAAGCATCATCAAAAACGGACCTGCCTTTATTACCGAAATGAATAAAAGTCTTGAAAATTGGATGGACTCAAAAAATTATAAGAGCACAAACGAATTTATTGGTAAATTAAGCCATAAAAATATCCGTAAACCAATCTTGTTTGAAAGAACACAGTTTATGAAATATTTTTCCGATGCCGATTTTGTTAATCTTTAAGAAAGAAAAGGAGTTTATATGTTAGTTTCAAAAATAGTAGAAAACAAAGGAAAAATGGTGGTAACAGTAACAGAAAAATCTTCTGTTTACGAAACAGTTAAACGTCTGGACCAAACAAATGCTGGTGCCGCTTTAGTAGTCAATGAAAAGGATGAATTAGTAGGTATTATTTCAGAAAGAGATATCCTGTATAAATGTTATAAAACTGGTAAATCATTGGATGGCACAAATCTGGTTAAGGATTTAATGACATCTGCCGATCAATTGATAGTTGGTAAAATGGACGATGACGATGCTTATCTTATGAAAGCAATGCTCGATAAGCATATTCGTCACATTCCTATTCTGGATGGCGAAGAGATTGTTAGCATTATAGCCATTGAAGACGTTTTACGCGCCGTTCTCGAATCTTCAGAATCTGAAGCCAAACTTTTGCGAGAGTATATCAAGAATCCTTTTGGTGTTCACGCGTATAAATAATAAGGATTTAATTTAAGAATTTATTAGCCCTGTTCCGCTTTCGTGGGATGGGGTTTTTTGTGTTATTGGATTTTTGCCGAAGACATCCTTTTGGGGATAGCCTTATATATTAATTTAAAACTCAATTTGGGCTAAAGCCCCGTAAGTTAGTGAAATGCATTACCCCTGCCTTAACAGACTGTGTGAAAATCCTTTTGTTTAATTTCTTTTTATTCAAGTATAAATTTTCTTTTAATTTTCACTTTTTTAAAAAAACAGATCCCCCTGTTATTATTTTTGCTAATTAAAAAA
>JAQIBR010000159.1 GCA_027858955.1 Bacteroidales bacterium | reverse complement strand
AACTTATTCCAAGGACGAGAAGGATCGCCGTGGCGCCTGCTAAATTTAAGCGGCATATATTCAAAACACAGTCTTTTAAAGTCGCTATCTTCACTTTGCAATGCAATCTCCCTTAGTTTTTTAATTGTAAAGGCTGAAGGTAATTGAAGTAAAATATTTTGATTTTGCTTATGGACTCTTATGTTTGCTTTTTGAATGTATTTGCCAAAATCGTCTGCTTCAATCTGATAATTATCATCAAAAATTCCACCTCTCATAATGTTAACAAGTACATTTGAAAAATGTCTTGAATTTTGAAGCGGATCATTAACGAGCTGTAATCCATCTGCAGCAGAAGTTAGTTTAATTAAGTTCTCAGTACCTAATTCAATATCATTTAATACTTCTTTAGATAAATCCGTTTTCGATTTGAGATTTTCAGCAATTTCAACAACTTGTGAAGGACCTTGATTTACATTTGCCATTATCATCCAATTCTTTTCTGAATCAGCTTTAAGTATTAAATCAGAAGAAATAAAATAAGCTCCTTTCTCAGCTTTAATATCTGTTTCTTGATAAATTGGAAATCCTTTTTTAAAATTATTGAGTTGTAAAGAAGAAATTAAGTGAGTTGCATTTTCAAGGCCTATCGACCAGACAATATTTGCTTTTAATGCTTCGCTTGGCTCAGGTTTATCTATGATTATTGCACTTAAGGCATAAATGCCCAATCCAATTTCAGATTCTAACTCATTTTTTTTGTAGGCATCAACCAAATTGCTGAAGGAATTCTGCAAATCAGCTGATAATCCATAAGGCAAAATGTTTTGTATGCCATCCAAAACAGTTATTCTACAAAGTAAATGCGTATTGTTTATTAGAGCAGATTTTCTAACAAAGCCAAAAAGATTAGACGAATTCCATTGGTATCTATAAGTCAAACCTAAATCTTTGTTGATCTCTTCAAAAATTATTTTATTACCGTAAGTGTTCTTGTATAAATTCCTCTTTATTGCATACAAGCCTTCATATTTATCAGAAAAAGGTTCCCAAAGGAAGGTTTTATTGTCTTGCTGAATTTGCAATATTGTTTTGCTTCCGGTAATTTTTGCTGATTCAATTATCTTATCATCAGTATAATAAGGAAAAAGGGCTGTATCGCTATTTTTTCTTCCGGCACTTATTCCACCATTACTGGAAACAAAAAGCCAATGGTTAGTATCACTGACTATACTCATAAAAAATGGCCTTAGCGTATCGCTGTTTTCTATTTTATAAAAAAGCTCATTGTCGATATTTACATAGTTTCCTTTTGCTTCTTTTTTATCGAAGCTTGCTTTAACATTTCCTATAAATATCTTTTTGATGCTCATTATTATTAATTCTTATTTTACCAAAAAAGGAATATTGGCATAGGCAGAATGATTATGACCATCTCTTACATAAACAAACAATCTGTATTCGCCGGGAGTTGTTGGGGAAACAATATCAATACTATTTTCGGCACCACCTGTATCAAGACTAAATAGCTTCTCAGGATTAGGTTCATAATCGCCGCCATCGCTTTGCAAATGATCTTCTACTTCTTTTAAAATTTCCCAATGAAAATAAATCGAATCATTTTCCCAATCAAAAGCATCGACAGAAGCATTGTAAGATTTGCCGGCTTCTAACATTATGCTTTGAAAAGCGGTTTTATTATCCAAAAGAAATTTATTCAACTGTGGCGTACGGTTTTTTGGCCATTCACCATTCCATGCATAATGCATAGCATCAACTGAAGGTGTTTCTTCGCCACTGTCGAGGAATAATCCATACCAAGTTGGTGTGCGTTCTTGCTTTTGTCCCCATAGGAAAACAAAGGAACCGATGCATTTATTGCTATTTTTTTCTATAACTTTCTGATATCTTGCCAAGTAGGAATTAGCTTTATCGTAACTGTTTTGTTCAATAGGTCTTCCCCAAGAAGTTTGAGCAACTTCCCAATGACCTGTTGCTCCCCATTCCGTAATAAAATAAGGACCTTCATAACCGCTTTCTTTAATATAGCGAGGAAGGTTTAAGATATCACCGTAAATCTGAAAAGATAAAAAATCCAAATCCGGACTTCTTTCCATTATATCCGTAATCTCACTTTTTCCAGCACCTGCAAGCATTGTTGTAACGGGATGATTCGAATCGATTTCTTTAATCGCCAAAGCTAAATCATTCACGGCATTCCATACTTTTTTATTTGTATAACGAAGGTTTAATTCGTTGCCCAAACCATAAGCTAATAATGCTGGATGATCTTTCATTAGTCTGACTTCAGCCAATAAGCGTTGTTTTTGCTCATCAACTGCAGTTTCATCGTCATAATCAAATCCGTGACGCTCTTTTGCCACTTCTAAACCCATCACCACCATCATTCCTAAACTGTCAGCTTTATTTAAAACATCCAATCCTGATTGTTTTCCGTTATTAAAGCGCCAGGTACGGAACGAGTTACCACCGTGAGCTTTCAAAGCTTCCATCTTTCCAAATTCCAAACCACCGCCTTTTGCAAAAAATGGGTCTCCGTCAACAAGCATTTGATATTGATTGTTGTTCTTAACAATTTCAACTTTCTTAGCCGAAGTATTGGTTTTACTATCTGAACAAGCAGTCTGAAAAAAAACAATGCTAAGTAATAAAAGGCTAAATCTAAATATCGTTTGTGTCTTCATTTTTAATTTCTAATTAATAATTCTTGAACTTCTTCAAGGGTTTTTCCTTTTGTTTCGATTACATATTTTGAAACGAAGGCGATTGATAAAACAGCCAATCCCGCATAAATAGCAAAGGTTATTGTCGGACCCAAATTTGTAAGCTCCCAAGGGAAAAATTGAGTAACTGAATAACTTACCAGTGAGTTAAAGAATCCGACGATTGAAATGGCAATTCCTTTTACATTTCCAGGGAATATTTCGGATAACATAGTCCACATTACTGGGCCTAATGAGATTGCAAAAGCTGCGACATATAATAAAATTGCAATAAGCACCAAAACTGCATTGATGTTAATGAGATTCTTCACGTCATTTTGCTTGA
The DNA here is from genome assembly GCA_027858955.1 of Bacteroidales bacterium. Lineage (GTDB taxonomy): Bacteria > Bacteroidota > Bacteroidia > Bacteroidales > UBA12170 > UBA12170. The sequence goes on along the minus strand of JAQIBR010000159.1, from coordinate 2,999 downwards.
ACTCAGTAAATTGAGCTTCTGTAAGTAGAGGCTGAACTTCCGAAAACAATTCTTTTTGAGATGAAAATGTTTTTCCGTTTAAAATGCTTAGTGCTGCCTTAACTTCAATATTTTCAATTTTATAAATCGCTTCATTATTAATATTGTATGTAGCATCGTTAAAAGCAAAAGTGGCCATAGATAAGGCAATCGCCATAGCCGATGTACCAATAATCAATAAAGGTTTTCGGCCTAATTTATCGATTAACCAAATGGCTACAAAAGTGAATATCAAGTTTGTAAGTCCAACTACGATTGCTTGCAGAAATGATGCATCGGTACTTCCTCCCGCTTGTTCGAAAATAGTTGGAGCATAGTAGAAAATGGCATTAATTCCTGTAATTTGTTGAAAAAATGCCAGTCCGAAAGCTATAATTACGATTACGCGCATTCTCTTGCTAAAGAAATCGACATAGGTTCCTTTTGCTTCTTTTTTATCGATGCCTCTTTGAATTTCACCAATTGTAACATCAGCAAATTCTTCACCGCCAATTTTTACTAATATCTTTTTTGCTATTGTAACTTCATTTAGTCTTTGAATAAGCCATCTTGGGCTTCTTGGAACTGCAAAAAGAGCAAGAAAATATATCAATGCAGGAATTGCTTCAACACCTAACATCCATCTCCAGCTTTCTCCTTCAATATTTCTCATAAAATAATTAGAAAAATATGCCACTGAAATACCCAATACAATATTCAATTGGTTTAATGAAACTAAACTTCCTCTTAATTTAGGCGGAGCAATTTCTGCAATATAGATAGGGGCTATCAAGATTGCTCCTCCAATACCTATACCTCCAATAATTCTTGCAATTACAAATGAAACGTAATTTGCAGCAGTTGCAGACCACAATGCAGATATGGTAAAAAGCATTGCGGTAATAATCAATATCTTTTTTCTGCCAAATTTATCACTCATCGGACCAGCCAAAATATTCCCGGCCATAGCACCAAAAATAACACAGCCAACCGCAAAACCAAGTTGCCAATCCGACATTTCAAAATAGCTTCTTATTCCGTTAACTGCCCCTGATATTACTGCACTGTCAAAACCCAGGAGAAAGCCTCCCATTGCAACAACAAGGCTGATAAGTATTGTGTAGGATTTTTGCATTGTTAGTTTTTTATATGTTTATATTCTGATGTTTTCTTTTGTTTAATTAGAGAATAATTGTTTGGATTGAATGTGGCAGTATTTTTGATTCTGCCGTTTTTGTATCCATTGTTAAAGTGTAAGCAATTTGATTTTCTCCTTGATTCATTACCACAACGATAATACTTCCATCCTCATTTAAAAATGCTGTAGTTAGGAGATTATTTGCGCTTGAAACGCTAGAGATTCTTTTAGCTTGCGGTCTGATAAATTTTGAAAAATGCCCGATATAATAGTAGGAATAGGTAAAGATAAGTTCATCGGTTTTTGTATTTCCGTGAACAGGTGCAAAACATAAATTGCCGACGTGATTTGGGCCACCGGTTTCGTCTAATAAAATATTCCAATCAGTCCACCCAACCGTTCCGTTGTTAAAATCGTTAATCATTGATTTTCCGTAACGTTCTGCCAGTTTCCAATCTTCTATTCGGCTATAGTCGAAGCTCTCATTTGTACCTTCGGTAAAGAGTAGTTTTTTATCAGGATAAGCCTCATTAACTGCAGACACATTTTCAAACATTGGCGTACCGTCTTTCCAATCTTCGTACCAATGAAACCCTGTTCCCCAAGCATATTTAGATGCTTCGGCATCGCTAAAAATAACATTGGCTCTTTGAAACATTAAATCGCGATTGTGATCCCAAACAATAATTTTTTTATCACCCAAGCCTTCTTTTTCCAAAGTTGGTCCTAAATAATTCTTTAAAAAATCTCTTTCTTCCTCAGCCGTGTAAATGCAGGATTCCCAGGTTTGGATTGCCATTGGTTCATTTTGAATAGTCAATCCCCAAATTGGAATTCCTTCCTTTTCATAGGCTTTGATGAATTTTGCATAATAGTTTGCCCAGGGTTGAAAATATTCTTCTTTCAATTTTCCTCCTTGAAGCATATTATTATTCGTCTTCATAAAAGCCGGCGGACTCCATGGACTTGCATACATGGTTAATTTACCACCTGCAGCTTCAATCGCTTTTTTTGTAAAAGGTATTCGAAATAGCCTATCGTGTTCAATACTAAAAGTATTTAGCTCACTGTCTCCTTCTTCAATATAGGTATAGGAAGCACTCGAAAAATCGCAGCTGTGAATAATTGTTCTTGCCAAAGTATACCCAATTCCTTTTTCAGGATGATAATAGGCTTCCATAAACCTATCTTGATTCTCTTTTGAAAGCTTATAATACGTTTCGGCAGATGCATCGGTTAATGCTGCTCCGATTCCCAAAAATGTTTGAAATTGTTTTGTTGGATCAAGCACTATGGCCGCATCAGTTTCTAAGGGTTGTTGAGAATTACCGAACATTAAAGTATCTGTAAGCGTAAGCTTGAAATTGCTGCTGTGTGTGGTTGTATAAACTTTTACAATTTGGTTAAAAAAAACATTTGGTTCAGATTGAACAGTATTATCTTTCTGTTTACATCCAATAAAAGTAATCGCTAAGATTAAGATTAACGGTATTTTTTTCATTGTAAAACTTGGTTTTGTTATGTTCTCTATTGATAAACTCTTACATAATCGATCAAAAATTGTTGAGGGAAAATTGAATCATCAATACCTTGTGCACCGCCCCAATTTCCGCCAATAGCCAAATTCAAAATCAGAAATTGATTTTTATCGAAGGGCCAGGTTTCATCGTTATAGGCTGAAGGTTGATAAGTATAATGCAAGGTTTCGTCAACATAAAACTTAATTTGAGTTGAGGTCCATTCCATAGCGTACACATGAAATTCCTCTTCGGCAGTTTCCAAATCGTAACTATGGTGATTTACAGTATTTCCTGAACTTGATGTTGTATGAATTGCACTATGA
>JAQIBR010000145.1 GCA_027858955.1 Bacteroidales bacterium | reverse complement strand
TACCGGTTTTGGCTGCCGGAACTGCAGCATTAGCAGGATGTAATTCGGTTGAGCTTGATGAATTCTTTCAGCAAAATTTCAGAACATTAACAACTGTTGAAAAAGATGATATTGTAAAGAACCTTGAGAAAAAGTATTCTGAGAAATACGGCAAAGAATTTACGGTATCTGATAAGCCTGCAACCGAAGGAATATTATTTGGTTATGGACTTGATTTATCTCGCTGTATAGGATGCCGAAAATGCGTTTATGCTTGTGTTGAAGAGAATAATCAATCTCGAGAACCACAAATTCATTGGATTCAAGTTCTTCAAATGGAAAATGATAAGGGAATTGACTTAGCTCACGCAAATATTCATTATAATCCTGAAAAAGTTCCTGAAAAGGGTCATTTTTATATGCCTGTTCAATGTCAGCAATGCAGAAATCCTCAATGTACTACTGTTTGTCCAACAAAAGCTACTTGGCAAGAGGAAGATGGAGTTGTAGTAGTAGATTATAACTGGTGTATCGGATGTAGGTATTGCATGGCCGCTTGTCCTTATGGAGCAAGGCATTTCAATTGGGGAGAACCAAATGTGCCTGATGAAGAAATCAATCCTATAACACATTATTTAGGCAACAGGCCAAGAACTAAAGGTGTTGTCGAAAAATGCACTTTTTGTATTCAGCGTGTTAGAGAAGGAAAATACCCAGCCTGTGTTGAAGTATGCCCTGTTGGAGCGAGAAAATTTGGTAATCTCTTAGACCCTGAGAGCGAAATAAGATATATTTTAGAGAATAAACGGGTACTTGTTTTTAAAGAAGAGCTTAACACTCAACCAAAGTTTTATTATTTCTTCGGTGTATGATTTTTTTAATTATTTGAGATATTTAAAATAAATAATTATGAGTTTTTTACGATTTTTATTAGGATGTTTTAAGATTATAACTACTGGGGGGAGGATTTATTACTCAAGTATATTTTTTCTTTTCGTTTTAATTGCTTGGGGTGCCTTAGGATATTTTGACCAATTGCAAAATGGTTTGATTACAACAAATATGAGAGATTCTGTTTCTTGGGGTTTCTATATTGGTAATTTCACATTTCTGGTTGGAGTGGCTGCCGCCGCCGTAATGCTTGTTATTCCAGCCTATATATACAATTGGAAACCATTAAAAGAAATCGTAATTTTTGGTGAAATATTAGCAATTGTTGCTGTTATTATGTGTTTAGGGTTTATAATGGTTGATATTGGAAAACCTCTTCATTTTTGGCATATGCTTCCTTTTGTCGGAACAATAAATTTTCCGGCTTCAATTTTGGCTTGGGATTTCTTTGTGTTATTCTTTTATTTTATTTTAAATATTATTATAGTTACTTATTTATTGTATAAACATTTTTATAAAAAAGAGTATAAAAAATCTTACATCTTACCATTAGTATTATTAAGTATTCCTGCAGCTATTGCTATTCATACAGTTACTGCATTCCTTTTTAACGCACTACCTGCTCGACCATTCTGGAATAGCGCTTTGCTTGCACCAAGATTCTTAACAACAGCATTCTGTTCCGGACCGGCCATTCTTATTTTACTCTTTCAGGTTCTCAGAAAGCATACAAAATTTGAAATTCAGGACAAAGCGATTTTTACTATTGCAGAACTGATGATTTATTCAATGGCAATATTTTTATTCTTTACTATTTCTGAATTTTTTAAAGAATTCTACTCCGATACCGAACATATTGTGTATTGGAAGTATTTGTTATTTGGCATTGAGGGAAATAGGGCGATAGTTGTTTACAGTTGGGCTTCTATTATTATGGGATTCACGGCATTTTTACTTTTCTTAATCCCTAAAACCAGAAAAAACTTAAAGACATTAAATATAGGTGCTGTTTTGATATACTTCAGTGTTTACTTTGAAAAAGGTATTGCTTTAATAATCCCTGGTTTTACTCCAGATACTCTAGGGCAGTATATATTTTATGTGCCTTCTCATACCGAAATACGAACCGCTATAATGATATTTTCCTCCGGAGCTTTGCTATTTACTATTATTTCGAAAGTTGCAATTGCTATTCTGTTTGAGGGATTTAGTTTTGAGAGTTTAGATAAGAAAGTAACTCAATGAATACATTAATACAATTGTCAAATTAAATGAAAGCTTAATTCATCAGAATTTTTATTTCATCATAAACTAAGCTAAAATTAGAGATAAATAAACTTTTAACTTTTTATAAATTTTAAATTATGCCATTACAAGTAAAACGCTTACTAATAGTTTTTGCCATACTTATCGGGACAATGTTTGCGCTTAAATATTTTTTAACTCCAGAGTCATGGAGAGAATTTGGACCTTACCGAGGTAACGCGCTAAAAGAGATTGCTGCGCAAGAAGCCAAATACATTGATACGAAAACTTGTGCCATGTGTCATGATTTAATCGCGGAATTAAAAAATAATGGTGAACATAATTCTATTCAATGTGAAAACTGTCACGGTCCGGGATACAAGCATATTGACGATCAGGAAAACAATGAAATGAAAATACCTAAAGGCAGAGAATTTTGTATTAGATGTCATGCAAGAAATGCTGCCCGACCATTAAATATAATTAAACAAATTGATGCTACTGAGCATAATATAGGCGAAGATTGTATAACTTGTCATAACCCACATCAACCATGGCTATAAAAAAAGAAAATGTTTCAAGACGTGATTTCTTAAAGAAATCCAGCATGTTTGCAGGAGGCGTGGTTTTTGTTTCCCTGCTAAATCCATTTAAAGTAGTTTATGCTACAAAAAAACCAAAAGGTAAAGGAAAATGGTATGGAATTGCCATCGATATTGAAAAATGTATAGGCTGTGGCAGCTGTGCCAGAGCTTGTAAGACAGAAAACAATGTGCCAAACGAACCCTTTTTCTTTCGTAATTGGGTAGAACAATATACCATTACTAATGATGAACAGGTAATGGTTTCTTCGCCAAACGGCGGTATTGATGGTTTTAAACAAGCAGTTCCAGATGAGGATATTTATAAAACATTTTTTGTGCCAAAAATGTGTAACCATTGTGCAAAATCACCCTGTACTCAGGTTTGCCCCGTAGGCGCATCTTTTGAATCTCCTGAAGGTCTTGCTCTAGTCGACCAAAATTACTGTATAGGCTGTGGATATTGTGTTCAAGCTTGTCCTTATGGTTGTCGCTATATTGATCCTGCCAAAGGAGTTGTTGATAAATGCACACTTTGCTACCATCGTTTACAAAAAGATTTGGATCCTGCCTGTATGATGGCTTGCCCAACCGGTGCCAGAATATATGGTGATTTAAATGATAGGGATAGTGCAGTTTCTTTATTTATCAAAGAATATAATTGTGCTGTATTAAAACCACAATTAAACACAGACTCTAAATTATATTATTACGCATTAAGTCAGGAGGTACATTAAAATGAATAAGTTACAAAATCTATATGAGGCATTAGCCAATGTTGAAGGGTATATATATCCAAACGAAATTGCACTAAACTGGGATTTACTAATTGTTATGTATCCCTATATTACAGGACTCGTTGCAGGAGCATTTATCCTCGCTTCCCTAAATAGAGTATTTGATATTAAAGCATTACGACCTACTTATGAAATTTCTTTATTAACGGCATTATCTTTTATGTTAGTAGCTACTATGCCTTTAATTAGTCATCTTGGACAGCCATTCCGATTTTACGAAATGCTAATAACTCCTCACTTAACGTCTGCCATGGCCATTTTCGGTTTTGTATACATATGGTATCTAATGGTAGTATTATTACTCGAAATTTGGTTCGATTATAGGTATGATATGGTTATTTGGTCGGAACAAAAGAAGGGTTTTATGAAGTTCTTTTATAAAGCACTAACTTTATGGGTAAGTGATAAATCTCCGGAATCAAGAAAAACGGATGATAAAATCGGTTACTTTATTACTGTAATTGGTATCCCATCGGCATTTTTACTCCACGGTTATGTGGGTTTTATCTTTGGTTCTTTAAAGGCAAATCCTTGGTGGTCAAGCGTTATGATGCCTGTAATTTTTCTTTTTTCTGCAATGGTTTCCGGAATTGCATTAGTAATGTTTATTTATATGGTAATTAATTTTATTAGACGTAAGAAAAATGATATTCTTTGTTTAGATACTATTGCAAAATATTTATTCTATATCTTAATTTTAGATTTTACCCTTGAAAGTTTGGACCAAATCCACAGAATATACGAAGCAGATGAATCTTTTGATATTTTAAAACTACTTGTTCACGGCAAGTTATTCTTTACATTCTTTATTATGCAGATTGGTGTTGGGACTATATTCCCACTGGCTGTTTTAGGTTTCTTCCAATTTAAACAGCCAAGCGAAAAAATTCGGAAAATATTATATTTAATTGTCAGCAGTGCTGTATTGATTGGGATCTTCTTTATGAGATGGAACGTAGTTATTGGCGGACAACTTTTTTCAAAAAGCTTTTACGGCTTCACTTCCTATAAGGTTGATTTAATTGGAGGCAAGGATGTTTGGTTATCGCTATTGTGGTTTATTATACCTTTCTTTATTCTGGCATTTCTTCTTTGGCTTTTGCCCCCCTGGAAAAAAGCAAAACATGTTGAAGGTTAAAGCGAAAGCCCAACATTAATGGATAAAGAAAATAAAGAATTTGGTCTGTTTTGTAATGATTTGCCAACAAGTCCGGCAACGGATGGACGAATCATTTTGGTTACAGGGGCAAATGGATATGTTGGGGGAAAATTGGTTCCTGAATTAATTGCACGGGGTTATAACGTGCGGATTATGGTTCGGCACGATTTGCCGGAGTACAAAGAAAGATGGCCCGAAGTGGAAGTTGCTGTTGCTGACGCCTTGAATTTTGATGCTCTTTCCAGGGCTTTAAAAGACGTGCACTCGGTCTACTATCTGATACATTCGCTTGGTTTAGGACATAAAAAATTTGAGTCGGCTGACATTCAAATTGCAACAAATTTCAGGCAGGCAGCAGAAAATCAAAATGTAAAACGTATCATTTACCTTGGGGGATTGGGCGACACAAATGCATATCTGTCGCCTCACCTGGAAAACAGGATTATGGTTGCGCAGGAATTGTCAGGCGGTAAAATTCCTGTTACAGTTTTGCGAGCAGCTATGATTATTGGTTGTGGAAGTGCTTCCTACGAGATGTTAAAAAATCTTGTAAAGAATACCCCTGTTTTTTTTATTCCTAAATGGGCTAAAACCAAGACTCAGCCTATTTCGATAAGAGGTGTAATTAAATACCTTGTGGGAGTATTGGAAATAGAAGCTACGGCAAGTAAGAATTTTGATATTGGAGGTGATGATATTTTAACTTATGCCGATAATTTACGGATCATGACAAAAGTCCTTGGAAAGAAAAGACTTTTTCTGCCTGGATTAATTTCATCCCCGTCTTTATATGCCTTTGCTATTAACTTATTGACGCCGGTGCCGGGTCCCATCATCAGGGTATTGGTAGAGGGGTGTAAAAATGAAGTGATTTGTCAAAATAATGATATAAAAAAATACCTAGATATTGAGCTATTGTCATTTAAAGAAGCTATTTACAGGGCGAATTTGATAGAAAAAAACATTTTGATTTCCAGTGAAAGAAAAATATAATTGAAAAAATATCTTTGCAAATTGATGATATAAAAGACAATCTTGAGTAAGAATTATCGCTAATTAAATCGATAGATGAATCAGAATAATCTTAAAGCATCACAAAATGTTAATTCGGAGCCAATGAGCATTAAAGAAGCCCTGTTTTTGGCATTTTCTTTTTACCTTTACATACAATTAGTTCTTTAGATAAGACGTGACGAAAATTGAATGAAATAGCTAACGACAGTTAAAATCAAATCCTGAAAAAATGAAAAAATTTAAGCTTAGTAATATTAAATTACCCCTGTCATTTTATAATTTCACTTCCTACATCGGAGCTTTAGTTGCAATAACAGGTTTATTTATGTTTATATTCCTTTTTGTTGTTTCTTTCTTTTTTGCTGAGGGAGGAGCTTATCTGGGATTGGTAATGTGGATAGTTATTCCTTCCTTCATTGTTTTGGG
>JAQIBR010000088.1 GCA_027858955.1 Bacteroidales bacterium | reverse complement strand
AAAAATATAACTGCCTGAAACAGATATCATTAAAAATTATCCAAAAATGATTTGTTGAAAACTTTCAGAGTTATTAACCGATTTTTTCTGCTTTTTACGATTATTGCTGCAATGTGGGTTATGAGTAGGAATTTATAAATTCAATAGAAATGAAAAATTACTTAACTCTAATTATTTTGAGCTTTTTGTTATTTCTATTAAGCTCAATTAATGCCCAAGATAAAAAAAACAGACACAAAAGTATTAGGAACAAAGACCATTTGAGCAAAATACTAATTATTACATTGACCAAGGATTTTTACGACCATTATTTAAAGTGAACTAATTAGGAAAATAAAACCCAGCCCATAACGGCTCATATGCAATAGCGGGCGCAGTCGGGAGCTTTGGCTTCTTGACGATTCCTTATTGGTATTACCGACCGAAAACGTATCTTCTTTGAATCCGCTACTGCCTGAACGTTATACACATTGAAAAAAAACTAAAATAGCTTGCTAAGGCACAATATTTGTACGTATATTTGTACATTATTACGTACATTAAAATATAAAACAATGTTAACAACAACAATCTCAGATTTTCGTAAGGATATTAAACGGTATCTTGATAGCGTTACTAATAACTTTGAAACCCTAATAATAAATAGAGGCAAAGATAGCGGCGTTGTCGTAATTTCTTTGGATGAATATAATTCGCTTCGCATAACCCAACACGAATTATCTTCCAAATCAAATGAAGAACGACTAGACTCAGCGATCGAAAAACTAAGAAAAGGAAAATCGTTTCAAAAAGAGTTATTAGATCAATGAAATATATTTTTGCAGATGAGTCCTGGGAAGATTATTTATATTGGCAAAAAACCGATAAGAAAATAGTGAAAAGGATAAATGAACTATTGAAAGAAATTTCTCGAAATCCTTTTTCCGGTATTGGTAAACCCGAAACTTTAAAATATAAATATAAAGGATTTTGGTCTCGAAGAATTGATGGAGAACACCGTTTAATTTACCAAGTAAAAGATGATGAAATTCTAATTGCAAAATGCAGATTTCATTATGACTAAATAATAAAAACGTGCGGTAATTGAATGAGTTTGTTAAGACTTAATAAAAAAATCAAGTCATTAGTAGTTTTTGTTATTTTTGCATTCTAATATTAAATCAAATGAAACATTTGTCTTACTATATACTTGTTTTCGCATTTATTTCTTTTTTAGGTTCCTGTGATAACCCAAACGAAAATAAGTCAAAGAAAGTCAATACAAACAGCGAAAATGGAATTGCTAATTTGACTTTTGAGAAAACGGAACATAATTTTGGCACTGTAATCGACGGTGAAAAAGTAACTTATTCTTTTAGGTTTACAAATACCGGCAATGCCGATCTTAAATTAACGAGTGTTGGAGCAAGCTGCGGATGTACTGCAACTGATTACCCTCTTGAGCCTATAAAACCAGGCGAAACGGGAAAAATTAAAGTGAGTTTTGACAGTTCTCATCGACTTGGAATGCAAAACAAAAAAGTTACTGTTAGATCTAATTCAAATCCTGAATTCATTTCCTTAAATATTTATGCTCAAGTTGTTGAGAAAAATTCTGAAAATTAATTTAAATTAACATATACAATGAACCTATTATCAATCTTATTAATGACTCCAACTGATGGAGCAGAGCAAGGCGGCTTTATGTCGTTTTTACCTTTAATTCTAATCATAGTAGTTTTTTACTTCTTTTTCATCCGTCCACAAATGAAAAAAGGTAAAGAGCAAAGAAAATTTCGTGAAGAATTGAAAAAAGGCGATAACATCATTACTCTTGGCGGTGTTCACGGTAAAGTTTTAAACATTGACGACACAACGGTAATTATTGAAACTGAAGGTCAAGGGCGTTTAAAAGTTGAAAAAAGCGCTATCGTACCTCAAGGAACAGTTATAGCTCAACAAAAATAGATCTATAATTTCTTAAGTTAAAAGCTATTTGTGTCAGGTAAAGCCGAAACACAAAAAGCTTTTTTATCTTTACCCTGTAATTTTCTTAAATCATCAAAAGATGAAGAACTATTTATCTGATCAACGGACTGTTATTTTTCTGATCTCATTGCTCATATCTTCTATACTGTGGCTTTTGATAAGGCTTTCCGGTGATTTTCAAACTGAACATAACATTTATTTAAGCTTTCAAAATCTTCCGATTGATAAAGTTCTGATAAATAAACCCGATTCTGTTCTGCAGATAAGGACAAATAATAACGGTTTTGATGTTATTGGGCAATTTCTTTTTAATAGAAATAAATCTCTAAATGTTGACTTTACAAATGCTAAGTTCCTATACACAAAAAAAGGAATTCAGACCTATTATTTCCTATGTTCAAATTTGCGTAATGAAATCGAAGATGAATTTAATACAGCCGAACAAATTTTAAGCATTAGACCTGATAGTATTGTCTTTGAATTTGAAAAACTGGCTTATAAAAAACTTAAAATAGATCCACAATTAGATTTAAGTTTTAACACTCGATTTAAACAATACAGAAAAATGCATATTGATCCAGACAGTATTGTATTTTACGGACCTGCTACTTTCCTTAAATCAATCTCTTCCATTAAAACACAAGTATTTAAATTAAAAGATATTAGTTCGAATATAGATACATTAATTCGTCTCGATTTACCAAGCAACAAGTTAATAGGAACACAAGCAAATATAAAATTAGAAATAGCTGTTGAAGAATATACAGAAGGAAAAATCAGTCTTCCAATACAACTTAAAGCTGATTCAAAAAAACGTTACAAAACTTTTCCTTCGGTAGCCCAGATTACCTATCAAGTTGCTTTAATAGATTACACAAAAATTAATTCCGCCGCTTTTGAACTTCAAGCCATCCCCGATTCGATTGAATCAGGCAAACTTCATCTTAAACTAAGCAGACAACCAGATAATGTAATTGTAAGCAATATTCAACCTAGCTCAGCTGAATATATTATTTTAAAATAATGTTAAAAATTGGTTTAACCGGAAATATCGGAAGCGGAAAATCGCTGGTTTGTCAAGTGTTTGAGAAATTAGGTATACATGTTTATAATGCTGATATTGAAGCAAAAAAGATTTTGGACAGTCCTGTTTTAAGACCAAAATTGCTTGCAGCTTTTGGTGCAAAAATTGAAGATAGTAACGAAAATATCATTGACAGAAAAAAAATGGCCGAAATTGTTTTTTCGGATAAAGCAGCACTCGTAAAATTAAATGAGATAATTCATCCACAATTGCGCATCGAATTTAATAATTGGTGCCTACAGCACGAAAAAGATGCTTACGTTATTCAGGAAGCCGCTATTCTTTTTGAGAGCGGAATCGCCAATTTATTTGACAAAACCATTGTTGTTTCCGCACAAAAAAATATCCGACTTCAAAGAGTAATTCTTCGGGATAAAACAAGTGAAGCTGATGTTTTGTTAAGAATGGAAAATCAATGGTCAGATAAGAAAAAAGAAGCCGCAGCCGATTTTATTATTCAAAACAATGGTAAACTATTAATTTTACCTCAAGTTTTGAAATTGCATCAGCTGTTCTCTGTTTCCAACATCAGCAATTAAGACCTAAGGTTTATTTTGCAAATAGAATTATCATACATTTGGCTTAGCATCTTAGATTGATTATTTTTGTACAATGAATAGAATTGAATTAATATATAAACTACCATCAGAATATGCGGAAAGCCTTGGGTTTGATTATTCCATCTTATCCACAGAAAAACATAAAAAGGATAGCGGACAATATTTTACTTCAAAATTAATCGCTGACTTTATGGGAAATTTAGCCAAACCTAAATCTGATAGAATATCTATTCTTGACCCTGGATGTGGCACTGCAATTTTAAGTTGTTCGTTAATAGAAAAATTAATTGATAAAGCGCAAATTACGACAATCGAATTAGTTCTTTATGAAACAGACCCTAAAATAATTACCGAAACAAAAAAAGTAATTTCCTTTTTAAAAAATTGGTTAAATGATAAAGGAATTATCCTGAATATCAATATAGTACAAGACGATTTCATTTTATCAAACGCCGAAGGGTTTGCTCAGAATAACCTATTTGGAACTTCATTATTTAAAAAATATGATTATATAATTTCTAACCCCCCTTATTTTAAACTATCAAAATCAGATTCACGTGCTCAGGTAGCTAAAGAATTGGTCTACGGCCAACCAAATATTTACTCTTTATTCATGGGGCTGTCTGCAAAACTTTTAAACGCTGATGGAGAATTGATTTTTATTACTCCTCGAAGCTTTGCAGCAGGAAATTATTTTAAAGCCTTTAGAAAATCATTTTTCAAAGATGTAAATATTTCCGATATTCACATTTTTGAATCACGTAACAAGATGTTTAAGAACGATAATGTCCTTCAAGAAAACATCATAATACGTGCTACAAAAGAGATGAATTCAAAAGTCAGGATTTCGGTTTCAGAGAGTGAAAAGGAATTAAACGCACCTAAATTCACAATCTTTAAAACGGAAGAATTAATTGATATCCATTCAAAAGAAAAAATACTGTTTATCCCTTCAAATCATAAAGAAGCTGAAACTATAAATATTTTCAGAAAATGGACTAATTCATTAAATGATTACAATATAGAAATTTCAACAGGACCAGTTGTTGCTTTTCGAAGTAAAGACTTTTTAGTTTCTGATTATTCAACTGACTTTCAACTTGCCCCATTAGTGTGGTTGCATAATGTTAAGGAAATGGAGTTTATTTTCCCATTGAAGAAAGGAACCAAACCAAGTTATATAATCGATTCCGAAGAATCCAGAAAAGTATTACTAAAAAACAAAAACTATGTTTTAATCCGTCGATTCAGTTCAAAAGATGATAAAAATAGACTTGTCTGTTCGCCTTATTTTTCATCAAGCACTAACTCTGAAAGAATAGGAATTGAGAATCATTTGAATTATGTTTATCGTCCTAATGGAGAGCTGTCTGAGTTGGAAATTTGGGGAATCTCCGCATTATTTAGCTCCAGTCTTTTCGATACGTTCTTTAGAACCTTCAATGGCAATACTCAAGTGGGAGCATCAGAATTGAAGCAAATTAAAATGCCTCCCTTAGAAGACATTACTTTGATCGGGGAAATGATTAAAAACGCTATTAATCCTCGAAGAGAAGAAATAGATGGCTATATAAACGAAATTTTATTAGAAACACATTATGTCAAAAATAGACCAAGCTCAAATGATATTGCACGAGTTAGGATTGCCTAAATCTCAACAAAATGAAATTTCAGGATATACTTTACTGGCATTATGCAATATAAAGGAAAAGGATAAATGGGCTCAGACTTATAAAAAAAGTCATGGCGTTTCAAAAGGAATAATGGCGTTTATTTCTGAAAATTACCAACGAAATTATGCTCCCAATACAAGAGAAACCATCAGAAGGCAAGTTCTGCATCAATTTGTACAAGCGGGTATTGCGGAGTATAATCCGGATATTCCTGATTTGCCGGTAAATAGTCCACGTACACATTATGCCTTATCAGAAATGGCATTAGAAACTATAAAGACATATAAAACTAAGAAATGGAAGCAATTAGTTAAAAAGTTCAAAGACAGGATTGGAGAACTTATAGAAATATATGGCAATGACAGAAAAATGTCACGAGTTCCAATTAGGCTTTCAAATGGAAAAGTGTTGCTATTATCTCCCGGGAAACATAATGAGGTTCAGGCTTCGATCGTCGAAGAATTTGCTTCTCGATTTGCACAAGGCTCAGTTCTTCTATATTTGGGAGACACAGAAAATAAAAATTTATTTGTTGACTCAAAAAAACTTACTGATATTGGAATTCCAATAACAGAACATAGTAAACTTCCTGATGTGGTTATTTATGATGAGTCGAAAAAATGGCTCTATTTGATTGAAGCAGTTACTTCACATGGTCCAATGTCTCCTAAACGAGTATTTGAACTAGAAGATTTTCTGAAGGATTGCAAAGCAGGAAAAATCTATGTTTCTGCTTTCCCAGATTTTACAGAATTTAAAAAGCATACGAATAATTTAGCTTGGGATACTGAAGTTTGGATTATGGAATTTCCTGAACATATGATTCACTTTAATGGTGATCGCTTTATAGGTCCACGATAAACTCCATACAATTGAAACGATAACTACATAAACAATGATTCAAAAAATAAGTCAACAACTAAATCTCCAAGTTTCTCAAGTTGAAAATACGCTCGAACTGCTCGAAGGCGGTGCAACTATTCCATTTATTGCTCGCTATAGAAAAGAGCGCACCAATCAACTCGATGAAGTTCAGATAAAAGCTATTCGCGATTTAAACGAGCAATTTACCGCATTGGAAAAAAGACGAAACAGTATTTTGGAAAGTTTGCTCGAAAACAGTTTCCTAAGTCCCGAGCTCGAACAAAAAGTAAAACAATCCGATAGTTTAAGCGAACTTGAAGATCTTTATCTCCCCTTCAAACCAAAACGCAGAACACGCGCTACCATTGCCATTGATAAGGGTTTGGAACCTTTGGCAAAAATGTTGATGGCTCAAAATAATCCAAACATTAAGGACGCTGCTTCGCGTTTTGTAGATGATATTAAAGGTGTTGAAAGTGAAGAAGAAGCATTACAAGGCGCAATGGATATTGCAGCTGAATGGATGAATGAAAATGCTTCTGTGCGTAAAAGAATGCGCCGACTTTTTGAAAGGGAAGGCCAAATCACTTCCAAAGTGGTGGAAAAGAAAAAAGAAGAAGCTCAAAAGTTTGAAATGTATTTCGATTGGGCAGAAAATATCAGAAGCATTCCTTCTCATAGATTGTTGGCTATTTTCCGCGGTCAAAACGAAGGTTTTTTAAAAGTGCATATTCAACCCGAACAGGAAAAAGCCATTGAAATGCTTGAAAGCTATTTTATTAAACCTCATTCAACCACGGCCGATTATCTTACAAAAACAATTAAAGATTGCTATTCACGACTATTAAAACCTTCTCTCGAAAATGAGCTGGCAAAAACAGCAAAGGAAAAGGCAGATAATCAGGCAATTAAAATTTTCGCTACCAACCTCCACCAATTATTGATGGGCTCGCCTATGCGAGACAAAAGAGTTCTGGCAATCGACCCTGGATTCAGAACAGGTTGTAAATTAGTGTGTTTGGATGAATCGGGAAATTTATTGCATAACGAAACCATTTATCCTCATCCACCCCAAAACCAAAGCAAACAATCCATCAATAAAATCGATCAGCTTGTCAATATATATAAGCTGGATGTAATTGCCATCGGAAATGGAACAGCAGGACGCGAAACAGACAATTTGGTAAGGCGAATTCATTTTAGTCACTCTGTAAAATCGATTATGGTAAATGAAAACGGGGCTTCAGTTTATTCAGCATCTGCAGTTGCTCGCGAAGAATTTCCTGATTTCGATATTACTGTTCGTGGTGCTGTTTCCATCGGACGCAGATTAATTGACCCGCTTGCTGAACTTGTAAAAATCGAACCTAAAGCCATTGGAGTTGGTCAATATCAGCATGATGTTGATCAAAACCTTCTAAATAAAAGTCTGGACGAAGAAGTAATGAGTTGCGTAAATGCCGTTGGAGTTGATTTAAACACCGCAAGCAAACAATTGTTGACTTACGTTTCGGGTGTTGGACCTACCCTAGCAGGAAATATTTTGGCTTTTCGTAATGAAAATGGAGTTTTTAAAAACCGCAAAGAGCTGCTTGAAGTAAAACGCTTTGGCGATAAAGCTTTTGAGCAATCGGCCGGATTTTTCCGTGTAAACAATAGCAAAAATTTATTGGATGCGAGTGCCGTTCACCCTGAATCTTATCCCATAGTTGAAAAAATGGCCAAAGATTTCAAGATTCCTTTAAACGAATTAATCGGAAATAAAATATTAATTGATCAGATCAAACTTGAAAACTATCAAACAGAAGATATTGGATTGGCTACTTTAAAAGATATCAAACAAGAATTATTAAAACCAGGAATTGATCCTCGTGAAGATTTTCAAGTGTGGGAATTCGACCCAAACGTTAAACATATTGAGCATTTAAAAATAGGAATGGTTTTACCCGGCATCGTTACAAATATAACTGCCTTTGGAGCTTTTATAGATGTTGGTGTTCACCAAGACGGGTTAGTGCATAAGAGTCAAATGGCCAAAGCTTATGTAACAGATCCTAACCAATTCGCTCATTTAGGACAGAAACTAAAAGTGAAGGTACTGGAAGTTGATATTCCTCGTAAACGAATACAATTCAGCATGTTGCTTGACTAACAGAAATGATTTTAAGCTATGTTTTCGATTAAACAATTGCTGAATTCTAAAAAAGCTTGCTCAACATTTAAATTTGGTTATTTTTGTATGCTTCAAATAGAAATTATTAATTAACTAAAAAAAAAGAATATGTTTAAAGGACATCCTAAAGGACTTTATGTCTTTTTATTTGCCAATATGGGAGAGCGCTTTGGTTATTATACCATGCTTGCCATATTTATTTTATTCCTACAAGCCAAATTCGGAATGAATGCCGAACAAGCTGGTGCTGTGTACGGAACTTTCTTGTTTGGTGTTTATTTTATTCCGCTAATTGGAGGTATTATCGCCGACAGGGTACTAGGATTTAGTAAAACCATTACACTTGGTATATTATTAATGATTGCAGGATATTTCTTTTTAGCTCAGCCTGGATCATCAAAAATCATGATCTATGTAGCTTTAGGAATTATTTCTGTTGGAACAGGATTCTTTAAGGGAAATCTACAAGCCTTGGTTGGTAAATTATATGATGATGCAAATCTTAATAAATTTAGAGATGCGGCATTCAACTTGTTTTATATGGGTATCAACATAGGAGCATTTTTCGCACCTTCTGCTGCCAACAAAATGAGCAACTGGATATTAGGCAAACAAGGATTATCTTATAACGCGAATATTCCAAGCATGGCCCATGATTACCTAGATACGGTTAGCAAAGGTGGCGTATTTGAGAATACCGAACAATATACAGAAATGGCTAAAAGTGCTATAACAGGTACTTCCTATCAATTTACAAACTTGAGTGAATTTAGTACTTTTTACATTGACACTTTAAGCGAGTCATATAGTTATGGATTTGGTCTTGCCATTGTAAGTATTATATTCTCTTTGACAATCTTTTTAGTTTTTAGAAAGTCTTACAAGCATGTTGATATCATGCAAAAGCATGTAGTAAAAGCAGCTGATGATAAAACCATCGAACTGACTCCAAAGCAAAGCAAAAAAAGGATGACTGCTTTAGGTCTAGTTTTTATTGTAAATGTTTTCTTCTGGATGGCTTTCCATCAAAATGGATTTACACTAACAATCTTTGCTCGTGATTATACTGTAACTGAAGTTAGCCGACTTAATTATGCATGGTTCGATCTTCAAGCTTTGCTCCCAATCATTGCGGCCATTATTGGTTTCATTATGGTTTTAGGAAAGAAAAACAAACCTCTAATTAAGATGATTGGTGCTGGTTTAGTTGTTGTTGGTAGTGCTTTTGCCTACTATACGATTAGCAACTTTGATGATAGCATGCCTATTAGCCCAATGATCTTCCAACATTTTAATCCTATTTTCATTGTATTTGTAACACCTGTAATTATTGGTGTATTTACAATGCTTCGAAAAAGAGGCAAGGAACCAAGTTCACCTCGTAAGATTGGAATTGGATTATTGCTAGCCGCCTTAAGTTTTATGATTATGATAATTGTATCATTCAACCTAGGTTCAGCACAAGATTTTATGCCTGGTGCTATGGCAGATGCTCTTCGCGTTACTCCCTATTGGTTAATAGCTACCTACTTCAGTTTAACAATTTCTGAATTATTTTATAGTCCAATTGGAATTTCTTTTGTATCCAAAGTAGCTCCACCAAAATGGGCTGGATTTATGCAAGGTGGTTGGTTAGGTTCAACAGCTATCGGTAACTTATTAGCAGGATTAATTGGTCCTTTTTGGCAACAATGGGAAATGTGGCAATTCTTTGCTTTGCTCGTTGGAATGCTTTTATTATCTGCAGCATTTATTTTTGCTATTATGAAAACATTAGAACGTGCTACTGAATAATTAGTATCTTATTACAAGAATAAAAACCCGAAAGTCGAATGGCTTTCGGGTTTTTCTATTTTTGCAGCATGGAATATCCCTGGAAACATCAACGCCGATTTAATGCTTACGCTCAATATTTTGAAAAAATTATGGGTGAGCGTGTGCAAAAAGTAACTATTGACGCCGGTTTTACATGTCCTAATCGTGATGGGAAAGTCGCTCAGGGAGGATGCACCTATTGCAATAACGATTCCTTTAATCCTTCCTATAACAACGCAACTAAAACTGTTGATTTGCAGATTGAAGAAGGCATTGAATTTCACGCAAATAGGTATCGTAGAGCGAATAAGTTCTTGGCTTATTTTCAGGCATATTCCAATAGCTACGCTTCTTTAGAAAACTTGAAACGAATTTATTCTCCAGCGTTGGAGAAAGATGAAATAGTTGGATTGGTTATTGGCACCCGCCCTGATTGTATTGATGATGAAAAACTTAATTTTTTTGCAGATATAAGCAAAACACATTATGTGATTTTGGAATACGGCATAGAATCGATTTACAATAAAACTTTAAAGCGAATAAACCGTGGGCATACTTTTGAGCAAAGTATTGAAGCTATAGAAAAAACAGCCGCTGCAGGTGTTAAGGTAGGCAGTCATCTTATTTTTGGACTTCCAGGCGAATCACGAGAAGAAATGATGGCAGAAGCAGAAATTGTATCGAAACTTCCGCTTAATAATATAAAATTTCATCAATTACAGATTATTGTAGATACTGCTATGCAAAA
>JAQIBR010000204.1 GCA_027858955.1 Bacteroidales bacterium | reverse complement strand
GATTCTGTTGTAATGTGTCATTTATTTGCTCAAACTGACTATTCTTTTGGAATAGCTCATTGTAATTTCAGATTACGTGGAAAGGAATCTGATGGCGATGCCTTATTTGTTGAAGGTTTAGCCAAACAATTCGCCGTTCCTTTTTATTTAAAAAACTGTGATGCATCGGACTATGCAAAAGAGAATAAAATCTCTATTCAAATGGCAGCTCGCGATTTGCGCTTTGCCTGGTTCGAAGAGCTTTGTAGAACTGAAAGATATGCTGTTTATGCCACGGCTCATCATATTGATGATGCAATTGAAACTTATTTTATTAATCAGATACGTGGAACAGGAATTGCCGGTTTACATGGATTATTGCCAAAAAACGGGAAATTAATTCATCCGCTTTTGTATACAACAAGGAAAGAAATCGATTCATATATCAAGAAAAATAAATTAAGCTATCGCGAAGACAGTTCAAATAAATCGACCAAATATTTAAGAAATAGTTTACGACACAATATAATGCCTGTTTTGGAAGATATTCGGCCTACTTATCGAGATATTTTGATCCAGAATATGCAACGTTTCTCGACAGCAGAATCAATTTATTTGCAAAAAATCGATGAAGAAAAGCAAAAAGTTTGCAGTTATAAAGAAGATAAATTAACTATTTCAATTCGTGCATTAGTGGCCTTGTCAAATACATCAACCTATTTATACGAATTTATAAAGCCTTATGGATTTGTATTTTCTCAAGCTGAGGAAATTGTTGAGTCGATAAAAAATGGTCAGCCCGGAGCACAATTTATTTCTAATACTCATGTGCTCTTGCGAGATCGTGATGATCTAATATTGGCTGAAAATCAAGAATATAGAAGCGCGATTATCGAAATATGGACGGAAAAAGGCGAAATCAATTCACCGATTAATTTGAAATGGGAAACAGTAAACGATGCAATATTTGAAATCGCATCACCTATGGCTTTTCTTGATTTCGATAAATTAAAATTTCCGTTAAAGCTCAGGAATTGGGAGCAGGGCGATGCTTTTTATCCTTTGGGAATGCAAGGCAAAAAAATGCTCAGCGACTTTTTTATCGATCTAAAATTAAATCGTTTTGAAAAGGAAAATACGTATTTGCTATTATCGGGTCAAGATATTGTTTGGGTTGTCGGCATTCGTATTGATAATCGATATCGCATTTCGGCAGATACAAAACGCACTTTTAAACTTGAGTTAAACTCTTGAATTATTTTAAAGAACCAACAACACGCAATGCTTTTGGTAAAATGCTGAAATTTTGAGGTCCTTGACCAACAGATTCACCGTCAGTTTCAATTTCCAGTTGATTAAGTTTGAAAGAAACAGCGATATCTTGGAGTGCTACAATTTTTGGATGGGTAATAAATGTGCCATCATATAAGCCTTTTAATTCTTTAATAACCGTCCACTTGCTGATATTTTTAATGACAGTAATGTCTAAAAGGCCATCGTTTGCAATAGCATTAGGAAGTTGTTTCATACCGCCGCCATTGTATTGACCAATTCCAATTCCAATACTAAACATACGTTCTTTAAACTCCTGACCACCAATAGTTAGATTCATTTGTTTAGAATTGTATTTCAACAGTGTTTTCAATAAAATAAGCATATAACTCATAGCATTGCCTTTTCCCTGTTCTTTCAATTTGTTTGCGGCATGAGCAACATTTGCATCAAAACCAATACCTGCAACATTAGCAAAATACCTGTTTGGAATACCATTATTATGAAAATCGACCAGCCCAATATCTTGAATCACAGTTTTTTCGTCGCGAATCAATTTAATGGCATCAATATATTTGGTAGATACTTGAAAAGTTCTGCACCAATCGTTACCGGTTCCTACAGGTATCATTCCAAGAGTTATAGTTTTAGCATCAATATCTCCTTGAGTAAAAATACCATTTACAACTTCATTTAAAGTTCCATCTCCACCAACAACAATTAATTTGCGAAATCCTCTATCGATAAGTTGTTTTGTCAGCTCAATAGCGTGGCCTTTTCTTTCAGTCTTTTCAAATTCGAATTCGATTTTAGCACGTTTGATGAGTTTTTGTATTATAGGCCAATTTTTCCCGCATTTCCCGATACCGGCGTTAGGGTTTACAACAACACCCCATTTTAATTCTTTTTTCTCCATCGGGGGCAAATATAGCAAATCCTGAAATATCACAAAAATGCTTATTAATTTATTGTTTACTAATCAAATCAAAATTATTTTAAGCAGAATCGAAATATTTATATTGAGTATTGACGAAATAGAGTAATATTTATGTTGAGCCCAGCTGAAATAAGGTTGAATATTTATTTATCCTTAAAGCTACTAAGGTAAAATTAAGACAAATAAAGTTATAGCAATCGATATTCCACTAAAAAATGTAATCAAAAAAAAGCTTCTGCTTTTCAAAATCTTTATCGGCGCAATGAAATAATACCAATTGTAGTTCAAAATGCCGCGTAGCAAATTTTGAATTAATCCCGAATCTTAGGGATTAATGCTGATATATCAACTAAACCGCTAATTGAACGATGTGAATTGAAAATCACAGCGAAGGCAAATAAAAAATAATAATAATGCTGAGCTAATATATGCGGCATTTAGTTGACTAATCGGTATAAGCGTTTACTTTTGCATTTAAACAATATTTATGCAGCTTTATCTTGCCCCTTTACAGGGATATACCGAATTTTTGTTTCGTAATGCCTATGCACGACATTTTGGAGGTATAGATAAGACTATCGCTCCTTTTCTTCCATCAGGATTAGGCGTTACAGTTAAGCATAAGCGTATCAAGGATTTATGGAAGGAGCATAATGAGCTGATTCCTATAGATCCACAAATTTTAGGCAAAAGTGCTCCCGAAATTGTGCCTGTTGGGAAATATCTTTTTGATTATGGCTACGATACTCTAAATATAAATATGGGCTGCCCAATTCCCACTATTCGGGCTAAAATGCGCGGTTCGGGTATTCTTGCTTATCCTGAAATGGTTGAAATGCTTTTGGAAAAACTGTATAACGAATTGCAAAATAAGATATCACTAAAAATTAGATTGGGAAATGAGTCGGCAGAAGAAGTAAAGGCACTAATTCCAGTCATAAATCAATTTCCTTTAAAGGAATTGATTATACATCCGCGTATCGGAACTCAAATGTATGAAGGCACAGTTGATTTAGATTCCTTTTCTTGGTGTGTAGAAAATGCAAAGGCGCCGATAGTATACAGCGGAGATATTTTTGATTTGGCAACTTTTAAAAAAATGCAAAATAAATTTCCTGGCATAAGCCGTTGGATGATTGGACGAGGTTTATTATTTTCTCCTTTTTTACCTGAAATTATAAAAAAGAACGATTGCAGTTGGGTTAAGGATGAGCTTTATAGATTTTGGGAATTTCATAACGATTTGGAGGATGAAATTTTAACTTATCGCGATAGACCCAAAAATCAGTTAAATAAATTAAAAGAATATTGGCGATATTTTTCGCAGGCCTTTAACGATTCTGAAAATATTTTTTTTAAAATTTCGCGTGCTGCTGATTTTGAAAATTTTCGCATCATTATTGATGAAATTAGAAAAAATGGAATTTGGAGAGCGGGTTTGACTGAAAATGATCAATTTACATTTATCAAATTTTTATAAAAAGATATTTATAGATCGTCAAACGTATTTGGACTTCCTCAGTAAATTATGCGCTGAAAATATTTTTTGCCACCAAATCACTAAATCACCAAATCACACTAAAATTAAAATGCTCCTTATGAACCTTTTTATATGATTGACAATATTGAAAACGTTAAGATTAATCAGACATCTTAAATGTTTATCCGTCAATTTCAAATACCTAGAAATCAGAGTGTTTAATAAATTTATACAATTCAATAAATTTAACGCCATAAATTATTTTTTGTGGAATTTTGTGTTTTGGAGTCTTGGTGGCATTTTTTTATTTTTATTTGATGAAGATTCGAAATCTACCAGTGCATCAAATAAAGAAATAGCTCGTATTTAAAATTGTTAATAATTTCAATTCCCTAAGTTTTCAGGCAGTTTGAAAACTGGTATTTTTGCAACAAAGAAAATCCAATTGAATTCATTATTAGAAGGTTTAAATAAAGAACAACAAATTGCCGCAAAGAAAACCGAAGGTCCCTTAATGGTTATTGCCGGAGCAGGTTCAGGTAAAACTCGTATGCTCACATATCGCATCGCATATCTTTTACAAAAAGGTATAGATCCTTTTAATATTCTGGCATTGACTTTTACCAATAAAGCGGCCAAAGAGATGAAGACCAGGATTGGCGAATTGGTTGGTTATCATTCAGCAAGAAATGTTTGGGGAGGAACTTTTCATTCAGTTTTTGCACGTATATTGCGCTTTGAATCAGATAAGTTAGGCTTCCCATCTAATTTTACAATTTATGATGCTGACGATTCAAAGAACCTGATAAAAACAATTGTTAAAGAGGGTAATCTCGACCCTAAAATTTATCAGGCATCCCATATTTTGGGACGAATTTCTTCTGCCAAAAACAATTTAATATCAGCCGCAGGCTATAATCAAAACGATGATTATATGCTTGAAGATAAAAAAGCAGGAAAACCCCATCTTGGCCATATATACACTGTATATCAAAAAAGGTTGACACAATCGGCAGCCATGGATTTCGATGATTTGCTGTTTAAAACAAATGTGCTTCTTCGCGATTTTCCTGAACTGCTTTACAAATATCAACAGAAATTTAAATACGTTTTGGTTGATGAGTATCAGGACACAAATTATTCTCAATATTTGATAGTAAAGAAATTGGCTGCAAATAACGAAAACATCTGCGTTGTAGGCGATGATGCTCAAAGTATTTATGGCTTTCGAGGTGCTGACATCAAAAATATTCTCAACTTTAAGAAAGACTATCCCGATGTAAGCATTGTTAAATTGGAACAAAATTACAGGTCGACTCAGGTAATAGTAAATGCTGCTAATTCGCTGATTCATAATAATAAAAATCAAATATTTAAAACTGTTTGGACATCGAATGATGAAGGTGATCGCATTAAACTAGTTCGAGCTTCTTCTGATATGGAAGAAGGGCGATTAATTGCTCAACAGATTTTCGAGGATAAAATGAATTTGTTGGCCAAAAACAGCGATTTTGCAATTCTTTATCGAACCAATGCTCAGTCTCGATCGCTTGAAGAAGCACTTAGGAAAATGAATATTCCCTATCGCATTTATGGCGGTTTATCCTTTTACAAAAGGAAAGAAATAAAAGACGTTTTAGCTTATTTTCGCTTAGTTATCAATACAAAAGACAATGAAGCTTTCAATAGGATTATAAATTTTCCTGCACGTGGAATTGGCAAAACAACCCTTGAACACATAACTATTGAAGCATCAAAACGCGAGTTGAGTTATTGGGATATTATCGAACAAGCAAATCAATTTAAATTAGCCATTAATGCCGGTGCCCAAAAAAAACTCAACGATTTTGTTCTAATGATTAAGAGTTTTCAGGCTGAGTTAAAAACAATTGATGCTTTCGAATTAGCAAATAAAATTGCTAGAGGATCAGGATTGATTTCTAATTTGCATAATGATAAAACTCCTGAAGGTATTAGTCGGTATGAGAATTTGGAAGCACTTTTAAATGGTATTAAAGAGTTTGTGGATAAGGATGAAAGTGATATGCCTGAGGAAGTATCATCTAAAGGTCTTTCATATTTTATGCAGGATATTGCTTTGCTTACAGATGCAGATAAGGAAGATAAAGACAATATTGAGAAAGTATCCTTAATGACCATTCACCAAGCTAAAGGATTGGAATATCCTTATGTTTCCATTGTTGGATTGGAAGAAAACCTGTTTCCGTCTGTTCAATCCATTGGTTCAAGGGCTGATTTGGAAGAAGAGCGAAGATTGTTTTATGTTGCACTTACGCGTGCAGAAAAAAGAGTTGTTTTGTCTTATGCCGAAAGTCGTTTTCGTTGGGGAAATCTGAGCTATTGCGAACCTAGCAGGTTTATTGAGGAAATAGAAGATAAGTTTTTAGATTTTCCTAGGAGTAGATCGTTTTCAAAATCAGCTTTGCCTTCAAATCCTTACAAAGCAGTTTCAAATCGTAATACTCGCGGGTTGGCAAATAATCCAAGTTCCATAAGCGGTGAAGCAGGAAAATCAACTTATAAGCGAATTCAAAGTGAAGCATCGGGAATTGTAAACCGACCGACATCGAAATTTAAAGCTGCCGAAATAGAAGATTTGCAAGTGAATATGGAAATAGAACATCAACGCTTTGGTCTTGGTAAAATCCTTAAAATTGAAGGTGCAGCATCAAATAAAATGGCAACTGTTCGTTTCTCCAAAATTGGCGAAAAGCAATTGCTTCTGCGCTTTGCAAAACTGCGGATTGTAAAATAATTTTGTACCTTTGCTGAAATATTCCAAGCATACATGTCAGTACCACATCTTAATTTCATACACATGGATTACAACAGCACGCGCGAAAAATTGATTATACCTGAATATGGCCGCAATGTTCAAAAAATGATTTATAAAGCACTTACAATAGAAGATCGCGAGAAACGAACGTCATTTGTTAAATATATAGTCGGCGTGATGACTCAAATGCATATCAGCAATGGATCATATGGCGATTATAATCATATGATTTGGGATCATCTTCATATAATTGCCGATTATAAAATGGATGTGGATTCTCCATACGCAAAGCCTGATAAAGAAGCTGTTGAAGCCAAACCTAAAATAATAAAATATTCTACGGCTAGGATTAAGTATAAGCCTTATGGTTTGAATATCGAAAAGATGATTAAACTAGCTATAGATTACGAGGAGGGTGAAGAAAAAACCAGTCTTATAGAAAATATTGCCAATCATCTAAAAAAAGCTTATATAAATTGGAACAGAGAATCAGTGGGTGATGATGTCATTATAAAACACTTGGCTGTTTTATCTGATGGTAAATTAACTCTGAATGATGATTTTAAATTTATATCCACCGAAGATTTAGTAGCTCAAAGCAATAAAAAGAAATGGGTCGATAATAGAGGCTCGGCAAGAAGTGGGAGTAGATCTACGAACAGGCAGAATAATAGAGGCAAACAAAATCCGAAAAGAAAACAATTTCGCTAATTGATGCAATAATTTGACTTTTCAATACTTATATACGAAATAAAATTTATTCCAAACTATGAGCTCCTTTGTTATTGAAGGCGGGTACAAATTATCTGGGAGCATTCAGCCTCAAGGTGCTAAAAATGAAGCCCTTCAAGTATTATGTGCCGTTTTGTTGACTGACAAAAAAGTCGAAATTCATAATATTCCTGATATTCACGATGTTAACTGCTTGATTGACATATTACGAGAAATGGGCGTAAAGATTGATGATTTGGGGAATCATTCTTTTAGTTTTAAGTCCGATAATATTGATTTGGAATATCTTAAATCTGATTCTTTTTTTGAGCAGGGAGGACGTTTACGTGGTACGGTAATGTTGATGGGGCCTCTGTTAGCTAGGTTTGGTGAAGCATATTTACCAACACCGGGAGGAGATAAGATTGGCCGTAGGCGCATGGACACACATTTTACCGGTTTTGAGAAATTAGGAGCGCAATTTGAATTTTTTCGTGATAAAAATTATTATCATATTCAGGCTAAAAAATTAGAGGGAAATTATATGCTATTGGATGAGGCATCTGTTACAGGAACGGCTAATATTCTGATGGCAGCAGTTATGGCTAAAGGCGAGACAACAATTTTCAATGCCGCTTGCGAACCCTATCTTTTGCAATTAGCATCGATGTTAAATAGAATGGGTGCCAAAATTGAAGGTGTGGGCTCTAATTTATTGAAAATTCAAGGTGTTTCTCAATTGGGTGGAACCTCACATACACTCTTGCCTGATATGATTGAAGTCGGCAGTTTTATTGGTATGGCGGCAATGACTCATTCATCCTTGACCATTAAAAATGTGAATTACGATGCTCTGGGTATTATTCCTGAAATTTTTATGCGATTAGGTATTAAAATTGAGCGTAAGAGCGATGATATTTTTATTCCTGAACAGGATGAATATATTGCCGAAACATATATGGATGGCGCAATAATGACAATATCAGATGCTCCATGGCCTGGTTTTACTCCTGATTTAATAAGCATAGCTTTGGTAGTAGCAACTCAAGTTAAAGGAAGTGTTCTTATTCATCAAAAAATGTTTGAGAGCCGTTTGTTTTTTGTTGATAAATTGATAGAAATGGGAGCGCAGATTATTCTCTGTGATCCCCATCGTGCTACTGTAATTGGAATGAATAGGCAGTCACGTTTAAGAGGCATTCGGATGACTTCTCCAGATATACGTGCCGGAGTGGCTTTGTTAATTGCATCGCTGTCTGCTGAAGGAACAAGTATAATTGATAATATTGAACAAATTGATAGAGGATATCAAAATATCGATACACGTTTAAGGGCTTTGGGAGCTAAAATAATTCGAAAAAATTAATGTTTTTTGGAACATAGCTTCTATCAAATTACATTTCAATACTTGACAGATTATCCTATTCTGATGATATAAGCAAATAGGGATGGAAGTTTTCCTTTATGGATGATTATATTAATGGAATTGTTATTGCTTTTAAATTTTAATACGTAGCTGGAGCTTTATTTCTGATTTTATTGAGCCACTTATTTCATCCAAACCACTACCAATACTTTCTTGATCCGGAAAATAGCTAAGACTATATCGAAACCAACATTTGATTTTTTGGCTTAAGTCATAATTTAATAATTGGTAAAATCTAATTCCTTGTCCAAAGTAAGCTGGAATGCTAAAAGCATAAAGAACATCATTTTCATAAGCGTAAATGGCACTTGAAAAGCTATCAGTATTAAAAACAGCCAATCGAGTGTTGCTTCCAAATCGTTGGTTAACAGAATGATAATTTATGTCTTGATAAAGCATAAATCCTAAACTCTTTTCTTGATTTCCATCCAAGAATCGAGAAAATTCTATCCTGTTTCTAAGCTCAAATCTTTCGTTCAGGCTATAATTAATTTGATATTGGAATCCTGATTTAGTCTCATCCTTCAGAAAATTGACTTCTCCTGTATTTTCTGAGCCTAGGTTGACATCTTTTTGTTTGTATTTGAATTTAATGTGCATCCGAATATTTTGATTATAATCATAGAATAGTTGTGCTCTGTATTCTATTCCATGTGAAGGGCTATCTTGCTTGTATTTTAGCCATGGGAAAGAGAAAAAATCGACATAAGCTTGAAGTCTTAATTTTTTGCTTAGCAATACGTTTGTTCCTGCATAAAATCCTTTTTCATTATTTGGACTACTATTTTCAGCCAGAGCCGAAGCAAATAAATTTTGATAATCTCTTTCGTAATTTCTGTAAAGCAAAGAAAGCTTCATCCTAGAATTAAAAGGAAGACTTATACCGCTAATTATTGCTTTTCCACCTGCTGAACTCAACGCTACTTCGCCATAAAAATTAGCCTTCCACCATTTAAATGCGTAATCTATTCCATAATTCGTAAGCTTGTTTCCTCTGAGATCGAAAAGATTTTCCGGTGTATAACTGCTGATTAAATCTTTCGATAAACTTGTATTGAAGGCAGTAAAACCCAAAGAAACAGTTTTAAATGTATATTTGAATCTTCCTCCAAAAACCTGGATATCAAGTATGGCTTTCTTGCTTAATTCTGTTGATGTTCTGTGTAAGCCTGTATACAATAGTGTTGAAACATATTCATTTCCGTTTTCATCAATTTGTAAAGTAGCGTCTTGTTTATTTTTTGAATAGAACAATACTGTCGACCAATGTTTTTGACCCAAATGGATAGCAGCGCCTCTTAAAAATCCATTTTCATTTGAAGAAGTATAGGGTTTAATATAACTTTCAAATCTCTTTAATTGTACGGCGTCAGAACTCTTGCCAAAAGAAAGTCCAGTCCATATTGTTAAACCTTGGCCAAAAAGTAAATGATAGTCTCCTAAAGCAATTTGTTTAATAAGACCAAAATCTTGTCCATATAAATGCAAAGATGTAAAATCGAATCCTTTGTGAAAATAATTATCTATTTCAGATTGAAGTTGTTTATTTTCAGGCTCTTTATAAAAGAGCTCTCCTGCATCTTTTTCGGTGGTAAATCCCCATTGAATTTGCCTTGAATAACTGAACTTGTATTTTACATAATACTTATCTGCATTTCCCAGATAATACGAATTTGTGTTATCACCATTTTCAAAATTCTGATATCCATTTTGAGTTTGAAGCTTTCTTTGATAACGTAAAAAAAGATCATGTCTACCATATTTAATAAGTTGATTGAGTTTTGGCAAATTCATCTTTTCAAGTGGCTTAACTTCTATAAATGGAAGTATAGTTTCTATATTTTCTCGAGTGAATCCATCAATTAAGAGAAGCTCGTATACACTTAATAAATGATCGTTTTCCAAAATATAGGACTTTAAATTTTCGAGCTGATACTCGTTTAATAGAAAAAGCCTGTGAAGCTGATATATTTGATCTGAATTTAGGTTTATTGGATGAGATTCAAGCATTTCAAGCTCTTCAATTAGTTTGCTATAGTCTAAAAGAATATCTTGATTTTCACTCAGATTTTCTAATGTTTGTTGGATAGCTTCGCTTTGCGAAAACAATAATACTGGAAAAAGTAAAAACCATAGAAATATAATCTTAAAGTGCATCTTAACAGAAATTATTTTATGCGATAATACAAAGCCGCTTTTGGTGAAAACCCTAGAATTTGATGATAACTGCTTCCAAAATCGATGTTAAAGCCATTGATGTTTAATCCAAATCCAAAACTGAATAAATTTGGATTTGTTGACAACCCTCCTCTGACAAAATATTGCTCAACTAAATGATATTCCATTCCTATTTTTAAAATGCCATTAATGTCATTCCTTTGTTCATATTCAGCAAGCAAGAGTAAATCTTTATCGATTTTATAGGCTGCTGCAAACTTAAAGACTGCTGGAGTAGGCTCAGGGTTAACTTTTCCTATTTTAACCAGATAAGGATTGTAAATATGGCTTGCAATTTGTAATGATTCACTAAGTTTTGCCAGAACCCCAATTTCAAATGTAAAAGCTCCAGCTCTGCCGTAATCATTTCCAATAGAAATAGAAATGTAATCTATTTGTATTCCAACAGAAAAAACTTTGCTAAGTGATTTGCCAAAGGCCAATCCTATTTTCTGTTCGTGGTAAGCACTATAACCAAAGTAATTTAAAGTCAGGCCAAATGTTCCGCTATTTGTTGGAATAAGAAAAGCACCTGACTTTAAACTTAGATTTTTATCCAAGCCAAAATAACTATCGTAAGCAAAACCAAAAGCCCAATTTGTTTGTGAACCCAATCCTGCTTGATTATTAAATACCGACCAAAAATCAGCTGGCAATAAACTTATTCCACCCATGGCAAGAGCCCGAGCACCAATCGGTTGAGTAGGTTGAAATGCTATTGATGATGAGTGAAAAATAAAAATAAAGAGGATTCCAAAAAACCACTTCATGGATTAAATGCTTACATTTGTATGTAAATATACCACTTAAAGATGCAAGAGTTCAAGTAAATCATCTGAATTTTAAAATATTACGTAATGGAAATAAAAATAATATTAGATTTTTTAAGTGAATTAAAAAATAATAATAATCGTGATTGGTTTCAACTAAATAAAGATAAGTACGAAGAAGCCAAGTTGGCTATGATTGGATTGTTGCAGAATCTTATTGATGAGGCCCCAAATTTTGATCACGATGTTGGGCATTTAGAACCTAAGGATTGTCTTTTTCGCATTTATCGAGATGTTCGTTTTTCAAAGAATAAAGATCCTTACAAAATTAATATGGGAGGATTTATTGCAAAAGGTGGCCGTAAAAGTGGTAATGCAGGATATTATATACATTTGGAACCAGACAATTCGTTTGTCGGAGGTGGAATTTATAATCCTGGACCAAAAAAATTAAAAGCTATTCGCGAGGAAATTGATTATGCTGGCGAGGAATTAATATCAATTACCGTAGCAAGAAACTTTAAGCGCCATTTTTCTAAAATTGAAGGTGATTCTTTAGTCCGACCACCAAAAAATTTCGATCCTAATTCTAAGTATATCGATATACTTAAGATGAAAAGCTTTACCGTATTTAAGAAATTAGACGATACAATTTTAGCCAGAGAGAACTTTGTAGATCACCTTATTCCAGTATTAAAATCAATGAAACCATTTAATGCTTTTTTAAACAGAGCGTTTACAAAATAAATATATATAAACGTTTTTAGACAAAAAGTATCTGAAAGCTGTTGTATTTTAGCTTTAGCCTTTTTAATTATTGAGCACGTAATGAGACCTTTGCAAAACTAAAAAGAACCTTCATTCCGAACCTGCCTGGCGTGCCTTTCCTGTCTGGCGTGCCACCGCAGACTGGGCAGACAGGCGAAGTGAGGAAGTGCAACGCTCTCACCGAAGGTAATCTCAATATATTGAATATTAGACTTATAGAAGATTTCTCACTTCGTTACCATTGACAACATTACATAACTGGGTGTATGTTAAGTCTATACTAGAATTAATATCGAACAAGGAACACCGATTAACGATTTTAGAAGGAATGAGGATCAATAGAAAAACGCTATTTCTGAAATCAGCATTCGTTAATCGATATTCGATATTCACTTTTGTCATATCACTTTACGAGCCTTTTTTAGGTGTTTGGACTCGAAATGATAGATCAGGAGTTTTGAAAAGGTCTCTGCATATTTATTTCGGCAGATCTACCCTAGCATCGACAGGTATAGGTTTAATTTTAATTTTTGATTTTTTCCAATATCCAGTTTTATAATAAATATAAGAAATTACCATCCCTACAAACCAACCGATAGGAACGCCCCACCATATTCCAGTTCTTCCAATTGTGTCTGAAAGTATCCAAGATACAGGTATTCTAACTGCCCAAAGTGCAATTAGTGTTATAAACATCGGAATTAAAGTAGCTCCGGCACCTCTTAAAGTACCATTAAGAATAAACATTGTTGAGAAAATAAGATAAAAGGGAGCAACTATATACATATATTCTACTCCTATCTCTATAACAGCTTTATCGTTGGTAAAAACCTGAATAATTAAACGTGGAGCAATTAAGAATAAAATACTTATCAGAATCGAAATTGCATTGGTCATCAAAAGAGCACTTCGATATCCTTTTTTAACCCGTAACATTTGATCAGCACCAACATTTTGACCGACAAACGGCGCAATCGCCGCTGCAAAACTCATCGCCAGCATTAAAGGAATTGATTCTATTCGAAGAGCGATACTATATGCTGCAACAACATCGGTTCCAAAGCCATTAACTATTCCAAAAAGGGCAATCATTCCAAATGAAACAATAGTTTGCTGAAATCCTGTAGGTAATCCTATTCTAACACTTTCTTTAAAGATTTTTCTATCGAAACTAAGCTTGTTTATATAAATACTGATAAGTTCATGATTACGATTTAGATAAATGATCGCCGTAAAAAAAGCTCCACCTTGGGCCATTATGGTTCCTAATGCAGCTCCCTTAACTCCCATTCCTAATTCTGCAATAAATAACCAATCGAGTAAAATATTTGTAATAGTTGCAATAAGTGTAAAATAGAAAGGTGTTTTTGAATCGCCCAAGCCGCGAAGAATTGCATTTGTTCCGGCAAAACCAAAGAAAAGAACAGTTCCCATCAAATAAACTTGAATATAGTCGATAGCCTCTGGAATTACATCGGCCGGGAGATTAGTTAATATAAAAATATATGGTGATATAAATACTCCAATAACAGTCAAAATAATTCCCCCGAAGAACATGAAAATATACATGGTTTCGACAGCTTTTTTAACTGATTCCATTCTCTTTGCGCCTAGGTATTGAGAAATCACCACTGTAGATCCCGATCCAATTCCAATTACAAATGAAATTAATGCGAAAATTAAAGGGAATGAAGCGCCAATAGCTGCAAGCCCTTGTTTTCCAACATAATGACCTATAAAAATACTATCAACTATACTGTATAATTGTTGAAGAAGACTGCTAAATACAATTGGTAGAGCAAAATAAAAAATTTGTTTTGAAATTTTTCCTTTTGTAAAATCCTTCATCGAATAGTTTAGTTTCGTATTTGTTTGTGTTGGTGATGAAAAGTTAATTTGTTTATCTTAGCGGTTAATCCAATAAGATAATGCAAAGATGCAAAAATATTTAACGCAGCATAGTTTAAATGCTTTTACCATCAAGCTCCCACGAAATTTAAAGCTAAATAACCAAAGCCTTATTTCATTGAAAGACAGCTATTTGCTTAAGCCTGATGAATTGCTTTTAAATCACTTTGCGAGTTTTATTCAATCCCATTATAAAAAAAAATTCAATGATTTACCGATTTTTAATTTTCTGATTACCTTTTATAATGTGCGATTTATTAAGGAAATTGATGAATTATTTGTGTTTAATTTGAATATAAATGAAACATTAAACCAGAACATTTTGTTGAGGTTGAAGCATACGCTATTTAATCAATACAATTCGCTTATTGGATTTTCTGATGTATTACAAGATGTTGAAGTTTTAGATGATAATGACAGATTATTGATTAAACGAATAAACCATAATGCTCGAGAAATGTTCAAGAACACAAAGTTGTTAATGGAATTTGAGCAATTGAAAAATTTTAATTTCGAATTGGAGTATCAAATGTCTCAACCGTTTAATTATTTATCTTCATTTTTAAACTATAGGAAAGACATAGCAGAGAATATATCATTTGATTTCAATCATGCAGAAATAGAAAACATTGTAATAAACATTGAGAACCCATATTTTAAAACTTCCTTGAATTTATTTTTCGATTTGATTAATGAAATGGGAGATTTCTCAGATGCTAAGCTTCGATTGGATGTAAAAAATAATTGCCATATAAGATTTGAATATAAATATAATGCGATCAATAATGGGGAATTTATTAATGAAATCCAATCGTTTAACGACTTTTTCTATAAAGGAATAAACATTACTAATACAAGTAATCATATTTTTTATTTGCTTTATATCAAGTTAATAGCTGAAAAACTTGGTGGTGAGTTTAAATTTGAAATCAGTGGAGCACCGGATTTTATACTTTTAGCAGAATGGATTTTTCCATTTGTAAAAACAGATATGCCACAAGATGTAAGTATAGATTCCAATCATATAAGCAATAGCCACGGAAGTAATTTGATGCCTTCACGGGTAACAGAACTATATCCTAATGAATTACGTATAGAGATTGCCAATCATTTTTCAAAAGTTGAGGGTAATTTTGTTTTGGATGAATGGAAAATCTTAGCTGATAAACTTGATGACATTTGTTTAAAATATAAAATCAACAATTTGAGTGAGCTTATACAAATTGCAAAAGATATTCGCGTAGCTGTTGATGGATTTGATGTTAAAGCCTTACAATCGATTATGAATAGAATAAGGCAAATATGTAACATAGAATAAATTATGTAATTTAGTTAAGAGTGTTAATAAATCTCTAAATCATTTAGAATCAAATAAGAACAATTCTTAGAAAAAGGTAATGAAAAAAAATCCCATTATTTTGCTTGTTGACGACATCCCTGAAAATATTCAGTTACTTGGTGCTATTTTAAAAAATCAGGGATATTCATTTGCCTTAACAACGAGTGGGAAAGAAACCTATAAGCTACTTGAGAAAGTTACACCTGATATTATCTTACTCGATGTTATGCTCCCTGATGAGGACGGTTTTAAGATTTGTAAAAATCTAAAGAATATAGAAAGCACTAAGGATATTCCAGTACTATTTCTAACAGCAAAAAATGATACAGCTGACAAAATCAAGGGATTTAAAGTTGGGGCAGTCGATTATATAACTAAACCCTTTGAGGAATTGGAGGTAATCGAAAGAGTAAAAAATCATTTGCAGGCAAAACTCGATCGTGATCAAATAAAAGCATATAATAAAGAATTGGAAGTTATTGTTGATCAACGAACTAATGCACTTCTGAAAAAAGAGAGAGAAAACATTTTGGCTCAATTTATACAGGGAGTAGTTCACAATATTCGAGGACCAATTTCAAGTGCATTGGCTGCTTCAGATTTAATTCAAGCTATGAGAGATGATTTAAATTGGAAAATTGATGAAGGGATTGATAAAAATGAATTAAAGAAAGAGATGGCGGAAGTATGGCAAATTCTTGAACTCAATAATGATGTTTTACGAAAAATGTCAGGTAATTTAGAATCGATGCTTCGTAAAAGCAGGACTGATCAAATTCAAGAAAATGATGTGTACGATTTAAATGAAATGATATTGCAGGAGTTGGAGTTTCTTGATGTGGATTTGAAATTTAAAAATCAAGTCGATAAGAAAATAAATTTATCATCAGAACCATTGGCGGTTTTTGTTTCCTTAGGTGATATTGCTCAAATTTTCGAAAATTTGATTAAAAATGCAATGGATGCAATGTATGAGATTGATAATCCAAACATTGTAATAGAAACCGGCAGTTCTAAAGGTTTTAATTGGTTTTCAGTAGAAGATAATGGTAATGGTATTCCTGAGAATATAATTTGTAATATTTTTGATCCTTTTTTTACTACCAAAGCATTACAAGCAGATAAAAATGATATTAATGCTCCACCAACAGGAACCGGTATTGGTTTGCAATTCTGCAAAAAAACTGTTAAAGCATATAATGGTAAAATTGAAGTTGAGGAGGGAAGAAAAAAAGGAGCAAAATTTACAGTTTTCTTGCCTGCCTTTACTTAATTCTTCTAAAAATGTCTTTTATGCACATCAAAAACCTGATTATCGATAAAAGACTTAATCTTTTTTGATAGCATAACAAAAATTTTAAGGTCTTGTTTTTCAAACCATTTTAGTGCAACTTCTGTACCGCGTGAGGCATCAGCCAGTCGAATTAGAAATAAGAAGTTGTGTTTTTTTAACCAAACGATTGCTTTAATATCTCCATGAATGGCAGCATCAAAGGCTGCAAATTGCGGGAAATTTTGTTTGATTAATAGCTGATTACTTTCTTCACCACCGCGCAACGACTTTGACAATAGAGCTAATTCAGGATAACCATTCTTCAGTAACCACTCAAATAAATCCTCATTCCCGCCAACTGCTTCTGTAAAGGCCAGTAATATTTTTGTATGATAAGTTTCTAAGTGCCCTCGTTGCATATTACATTATTTAGAAAATTTACTCATATTAAGTTCGCTAAATAATTTTTTATTTCGAATAAAATGTTCAAAAACTATATTCTTTTTATAAATTCCCGAAACTTGATTTTGACTTAATGCTTTCCTCTTTTTCGCCAGCTTAGATATGTTTTTATAAAAATACAAATGTGCCTCAAATACGGCCCTTGAATCTTTAAAACTCCCATCAATTAGAAATTTAAAAGCTGCAATACCATCTAAAAGCATTCGATAAAAGAAAGTAGAGAATAATCTATTTTGAGGTAAGTTTTTATAAAGCAGACAAAAATTATTTTTGAAATTAAGATAAGTTTTATGTGAGTTATTTTTGGGAAGTGTACCTCCGCCAATATGATAAACAGTAGATTCAGGATTATATACAATACTATATCCTTGGTTTTTTGCTCGCCAGCAAAAGTCAATTTCTTCCATATGAGCAAAAAAATCATTATCAAATCCGCCAATTTTATGAAACACATCTGCCTTTACAAATAAACAAGCACCACTGGCCCAAAATACTTCTTGAATATCATCATATTGACCAATATCTTTTTCTGTTTCATTAAAAATACGTCCACGACAAAATGGATATCCAAGATAATCTATATATCCACCTCCGGCACCTGCATATTCAAATTTTTCCCGATTGTGCCAAGATTTTATTTTAGGCTGACAAGCTGCTACTTCAGGATTATTTTCCAGATAATCAATTAGTGATTCAATCCAATTCTCGGTGACTTCAATATCTGAATTTAATAGCACATAGTACTTAGCTTCTATTTGTTTTAATGCTTCATTATAGCCTTTGGCGAAGCCATGATTTTCTTTCAGCTTTATTAATTCAACATTTGGGAAATGAGTATTCATAAGCTCGATAGAATCATCAGATGAGGCATTATCAGCAACATATATCTTAGCTGAATCTGGCTTAAATTTTATAACGAATGGTAGAAAATCATGTAAATATTTTCTGCCATTCCAGTTTAGAATAACAATAGCTGTTTGTAAAATCATATTTTAGTTGAATTGAAAGGCGAAAGTACGAAAATTCACTTTTTGTATGGACTTAGACTAATAATATTGCTGACATTCTCAAAATCAAGGCTATATCAAGGCTATATTTTAGCAATATATTGCTGTATTTATTTAGCTAAATTATTGAAATAAAATGAACTAATTGTTAGTTTTAAAAATAATTCACTTTTAGTTTGAGAATATAAAAAAAGCAGTACTTTTGCAGCGGAGAAATGGCAGAGCGGTCGAATGCGGCGGTCTTGAAAACCGTTGAGGGTCACACCTCCGGGGGTTCGAATCCCTCTTTCTCCGCCAAAGTAAATCGTAATTTATACTCAACGAGTAGGTTACGATTTTTTTGTTTTACATCTAGTCCAATTACAGTCCATAATTTTGTTTTTCTTAGCATTTCATTACCCAAGAACCAGAAAAATCAACTCTCTTTTCTAGGAGAACATATCCTTAACATAGAAAATAATGGTGCTCAATGTTATATACCCCTTCCAACAACCTCTAGGGAAAAGGAAGAAGAAAAAGGTATTAGTTTCAGTTACGACAAAATGAGTGATACATACACTTGTCCACAAGGAAAAAAGCTTCACCTTTTTTCAAAGGGTCAAAAACAGCGTAAGGTAACATACGATTTTAATAAGTGCAATGAATGTGATGGATGCCCAATCCGTAATAATTGTACAAGCTCAAAGAAAGGTAGGACTTATAAAAGGAATATAGACCAGAATGAAATAGAACAATACAAGCAAAAACTTACGACCCAATATTCGAAAGAAAGGATTGCTGAACGCAAAGGAATTGTAGAGCATCCATTCGGGACTATAGAATGGCTAATGGGAAAGTTCAACTTCTTGCTAACGGGGAAAGAAAAAGCTCAAATCGAATTCGATCTCTACACAACTGCTTACAATATAAAAAGACTGATAAACAGTGAGATAAACACTAAATTGATAGATAAAATGATGAAATATAGTTGGACGTTAGCATGAAAAATGGCCATAAATCCATTTTTTTGTCAATCTTTAAAAGAAAGAAGATGGAACTCTATAATTTTAAAAAATGAAATTTATACGAAAATTTAGATTGATTTAAAATAGATTTAAAAACATAATTTTCACACAGCCTGTTAAGGAACGGGATTTTTATTCTGTTTGCCAGACTTATTCTTCGGTAACAACTTCAAAAGTTATTTCCGCGACAATGTCTTTATAAAGTTGAGCGGTTGCTTTATAAGTTCCCACTTCTTTGATAGTTTCGCCTTCAATAGTAATTTTCTTGCGATCAACATCATAATTATGCTGTTCTTTAATTGCTTCTGCAATTTGAATAGCATTTACAGAACCATATATTTTGCCAGAAGCTGCTGCTTTAGTAGCAATTTTTACGGTTAAACCATCTAATAATTTAGCTTCGGCAGAGGCTTCGTTTCTGATCTTATCGATCTTAAAAGCACGCTGCTTTCTTACTTCTGATAGGATTTTTTTATTGCTGTCGTTGGCTGCAATTGCAAAACCTTGAGGAATTAAATAGTTACGTGCGTAACCGTCTTTAACTTCCAGTATATCATCTATATATCCTAAATTCTGGACATCTTTCTTTAAAATAATTTGCATCGGTTACCTCCTTTTATTTTAATAAATCGCCAACATATGGCATTAATGCTATATGACGAGCTCTCTTAACTGCTTGAGCTACTTTTTTCTGATATTTAGTTGAAGTACCAGTTAAACGACGTGGTAAAAGTTTACCTTGTTCGTTTACGAATTTCAGCAAAAAGTTTGCGTCTTTATAATCGATAAATTTGATTCCGCTTTTCTTGAAACGGCAATATTTTTTCTTTTTGGTATCTACCGCAATTGGGGTAAGATATTTAATATCTGAATTTTGAGCCATTGTTAAATTTTTTTAATGTTATTAATTTGCTTTAACTTCTGATTCGCCTTTTTTCATTTTTCTTTTCTTTTCGTTATATGCAATGGCATGTTTGTCCAAAGCTACTGTTAAGAAACGAAGAATGCGTTCGTCGCGTTTATACGCGATTTCAAAATTGCGAATGTGCTCGCCTTCCATACGGTATTCCAATAATTGATAGAATCCTGTAGATTTTTTTTGAATAGGATAAGCGAGTTTTCTCAAACCCCACTCTTCCTCATGGACAACCTCAGCACCATACTCCTTTAGGAGATCACGATACTTATTTACCGCTTCCTTCATCTGTTCGACAGATAAAACGGGAGTCATAATGAAAACGGTTTCGTACTGTTTAACCATTGTGTAAAATTTTTATTTTAATAATTAATTTATTGATCCACAGACAAGTAGATATTTACTCGTCAAATTGGGCGGCAAAGATATAAAGATTTAGCTAAATATCAAACAATTAAAAAGATTAATTTTATTGATACAGAGTGGCTTAAGAAAGGAATTTGACAATTTCTTCTGCAATAAATTCCGCCGCTTTTCCATGGCCAAAAATTGGCGGATAATTCTGTGGAGGATTGCTAATAAATGAAAGGTATGCAGCTTCTATCTTCTGCTTTTCTACGTCGCAAAGTATTGCTGTTTTTAACTCTACCAATTCTTCCCATTCTGTCTCGGGGCGAGCAATTATGCATGGTTTCTGAAAATAAAAGGCTTCTTTTTGAACTCCACCAGAATCGGTAAGAATGAGTTTAGCATTTTGCTCCAATTGAATCATATCCAAATATGTAAGCGGCTCGGTAAGTAAAATGTTTTTAGTAGCCTGAAGTCGCTGATAAAGTTCTTTAGATTGATTTAGATTTAATTGTTTTAGTGTGCGAGGATGCAGCGGGAAAACTATCGTTTCGTTATGCTTAGTCGCCAAATTTAATAAGCTTTCTATTAATGATGTTAAACGTATTGGATCATCGGTGGTTGTATTGCGATGAACAGTACTCAAAATAAATCTATTCTTTTCAAGTTTATGTTGAGTAAGAATTTTAGATTTTTGAGCTGCAATAGTTGAGAAATATAAACTATTATCCAACATTATATCGCCACAATGATAAACTAATGGATTATCGATTGAAATATGACCAATATGTTTAACTGAGAATCCTTCCTTTTCTAAATTCTTGATTCCTGTTTTTGTTGGACTAAAAAGTAAAGTTGAACAATGATCTGTAATAATACGATTTACCTCTTCAGGCATCGCTTTATTAAACGATCTCATTCCGGCTTCAATGTGCACAACAGGGATTTGCAGCTTAGATGCAGCCAAGGCACCGGCAAGTGTGGAGTTAGTATCTCCATAAACAACAACTAAGTCTGGTTTTTCATCGAGCAATACTTTTTCAATATTTACAAGCATTTGTGCCGTTTGATTTCCTTGTTCACCACCTTGAATTTCAAACTGATAATTCGGTTTTGGAATGTTTAGTTCTTCAAAAAACACCTCCGACATATTAAAATCGTAATGTTGACCCGTATGAACAATGATTTCTTTAAATTTAGGATGCATTTTAAAAGCTCGACTTAAAGCGGCAGCTTTAATAATTTGAGGTCGGGCACCCACGATAGTTATTATTTTGCGCATGGAATAAGTGTAGAATTATTGCTGCGAATTTAGCGAAAATAGATGACTCACTAACTAAGCAAATTTTCATCGGCAAAGCTGAAATAATTTTCATTACCAAAAATCAAATGATCAAGAACGGCAATTTCAAGTGTTTTGCCTGCTTGCACAATTTTGCGGGTGAGTTGTTTGTCTTGATCGCTTGGTTTTAGATTTCCCGAGGGGTGATTATGACAAAGAATGATAGAACTTGCCTGAGCATCGAGTGCCATTTTGAATATTTTTTTTGGATCGGCTACGGTACCTGCCAGGCCACCTTCGGAAATCCTTCTTTTGCTAATAATTTGATTGTTGCGTTTTAAAAGAATAATCCAAAACTCTTCAAAAGATTGATCGGCTAAATCGGCATATAGTAATTCAAATGCATCTCGACTAGAAGTTATGCTTTTTTGTTCCAGCGCTTCGCTAGAGCGTCTTCGCCTACCCAATTCAAGTGCTGCAATGATATTTATCGCTTTAGCCTCCCCGACGCCTTTAAACTTTTTTAAATCGTTTACACTAAGTAATGAAAGAGTGTTTAAATTGTTGTTGCTGCTGCTTAAAATCCTTTGTGAAAGTTCAACAGCTGATTCGTCGCGATTGCCAGAGCCAATTAGGATAGCCAATATTTCGGCATTGCTTAAGCTCGATTTGCCTTTTAAAATTAATTTTTCGCGAGGGCGATCTTCTTCTGCCCAATGTTTAATGCTTTTTCCTGTGGAGTAGTTCATAGGATTATCTTTTGAGGGAATGCTTTCTTGATAAGAATATTGTAATCCAAAGATAATCAATGATTATACTAAAATCAACAAAAAAGCCATCCGTCAAATGACAGATGGCTCAAGTAAAATATTTTACTAAAAATTAGGCTAAAGTATTAATGCCTTTAGTTAATTTTGATTTCAGATTGCCGGCTTTATTCTT
Source organism: Bacteroidales bacterium (assembly GCA_027858955.1). Classification (GTDB taxonomy): domain Bacteria; phylum Bacteroidota; class Bacteroidia; order Bacteroidales; family UBA12170; genus UBA12170. Next base: position 22,112 of record JAQIBR010000204.1, on the reverse strand, counting down.
GTGAATAATCGAACGTTTTGCGTTTTTGTCAATTATAGACATTACCGAAGGTAATTTAACAGCAGCTTCTGCTTTGTCTGTCAAGCTTTTTAATTGTTTGATAGCGTTACGCATACTGCGAGCGAAATACCTGTTTCTTAATCTGTGTGATTCAGCTTGTCTGATTCTTTTAATTGCCGATTTATGATTCGCCATACTTTATATTTTTATTAAGTTCGATTTCTATTCCTGTATTTTGGGCTGCAAAATTAATACAAAATTGCGAATTAGCAAACATTGATTTGTTTTTTACAAGATTATTTTTGAATTCTGTTATTTAACTGAAAATATGTTTGCAAATTAGCTTAAAGCACGACTTTAATACGTTGGTTATTCTGATATTGGCCAATTTTGGCGTTTCCTAATGGGAATTGTGTTTTTACATAGACTAAAAATGCACGAGCTACTTCTAAATTTTCAAATTCCCCTATAGTATAATAATAATTAAGCTTATGTTTGAACTCGCTGATTGGTTCTTTCCCTACTTTCTTTTGCAAAAGATAAAGTGGAATAGGTTTTTCAAAACCAATAGCAATCTCTATTCTATAAAGTAATTTATTATTTGAAATATTTGTGTTTTTAGAAGATGCTTCTTTTAAAGTTGAAGATGTTTGATCAGCTTTCTTGGCATTTGGCGAGAGTACCCGTTTCCCATTTTCATAATAAGTAATAAAAGCTTGCGGGATATCGTTTTCATTTCTAACTTTTAAGCATAATTGAATTGCTTCATTACGGTATTCAGCAGCATAGAGGTTGTAGCGATACCACCCATCTGCCTGCGAAATAAATATTTCATCAGTAATTTTATGTTTTGCCTTAAAACTTTCCAGATTGGTATAAGGTTTTTGGCTCGCCATAAATTGAATGCGGTATATTCCAATATGTGATTCATTTTGTTTTTGTGGCTCAATATCTTTGGATTCGATAGGCAGTGCAACACTTGAAATATCTTTTTGGATTATCTGATTATTCTTTTCTGCTTTAATGGTTTTAGTTGAATCTTTTATCTCATATTTAGAGTCAGGTTTTGTCTGATCATGAATAGGCAAGCCTTTATTCCATCCTTCTTCAGAAATAATTTCGATATAAGATGCAAACTTAATAGGGAAAACATTTCCGTTTTGATCTATAATTTCTCCTTCAACTAAAATGGGGAATATACCTTTTTCTATCTCGCTCAATTTTATGTGAATAGGGATAGAAGTTTTATCCTGATTCAAAGGCAAAATGAAATCGTAATCATAACGATAACCAAGTTTAGTGAAACTTATATCATCATTAGGTGTTGACTGGGGCAGAAATCCGCTAGGAACAAGCAAACGGAAAAAGCCACTGGCAGGAATGCCTAATTTCGTAATGTTAATACCAATATCGAATCCAGTATGTGATGCCTGTTCGGGGACATCAATCGTTACGGAAAAAGGATTGATAACTTCTTTTGTTTCCTTGGCCTTTTTTGGCGGGTTTTCGTTTTTGCTTGTTAGAGAAGTTAAACTATCGTATGTAATTTTAAAAAAACTATATGGCAATAGTTTTGGAATTGTTTTTTGCTTCCCAAAATGATAGTTGATACCCAGTGAATTATAGCTAAAATTATCATAGCTTCCAATTGCTTCTCCATCCAGTAGATCGCTAAATACGAAATTGTAGCTGCTAGTAAAGTGTGTGGAAAGTTTAGGACTAATCTGATATTCAAATTTTATTCCGGCTGGAATATAATAACTAAATTCATAATCTGAATTTGACCAGCCCAAATCGTTCAGAGTATCGTTAGTAAGATGATTTTGCAAAAGGCTTCTCCAGGCAATAATTCCCGCCCCACTTTCTATAAATAAATCAAATTTAGTGTCCTTTTTAGTAAACAGACTGATTATGTTAAAATGCCCTTTTAATGCGAACGATAATGCTTGTGTTTTAAATCCCAGAGTATCTGGATAAACTTCTTGTAATCCGCGTAGAGATGTAAAATATAATTCAGAACTTATTTTAAAACTTTGACTTAAGCTTCGACCAAAAACCAGACCTCCTCCTATTTGGAGTTCTTGCATTTTGGGTGATGGCCAAAATGGATTGAATTTAATATCACCCCAAAACATATTTACACCTCCATTAATTCCAACAAACCACTTATTGTTGATGTCTTTTATTTTTGTCGACTTTTGAGCAAAAGCGATTTGTATACTTCCGAGTAAAAGTATGATAATTAATATTTTATGTAATAATAGTTTCTTCACTTAATGCAAATTCTCAGCCCTTGGCATAATTTTATGTCAATGTATCAAAAATAATTAAATATATTATGCAATAATAAGGAGTAAGGTAGATGTATAAACAAAAGAGTGTTAATTAAAATAGGATATAGTCAGACTAGGGTAGTTATTTTTTTACCTTGTATTTCCCTTTACAATTTTTCCTAATCACTTTAATCGCCTCATCATCTGCCAAACCTCCAGATTTTGCTTTTTGAAAGTTGCTACAGGCGTCGGCTTTATTGTTGAGCATTAAATGTGAAAGACCAAGGTTATAATAATTTCTGATCCAAGTCTGTTTTTGATCAGTATCTTTTGGTCCTAATATTATGGCTTTTTCAAATGATCTTATTGCAGAATTGTAATTTTTGAGTTGATGATGTGTACTACCCATTAAAGCATATAATGGCCAAAAATCAGTATCAGGTTTTTGCCTAAGTGCTGCTCTAAAATCGTTTAAAGCACCTTCATAATTCTCTCGTTCATAACGAAGTACTCCTCGTTTATAAAAGTCGTTAAAATTGATTGGTTCTAGAATATTAAAGTTTGTTTTTTGTACGGTTAGAGCTCCAAAGAAGTCGATAAAATGCTGATAAGGAACTTCAAAATAGCTACTTTTAAAATGTTTGTTTTTATTAGCAGGAAGTAAATATTTTCTGTAAAGACTTTCCTGATTAAACACATTTATATATCTAAAACGGAATAATTTCTCTCCATTGACAATTGTTGGCATAACAGCTAAAATCATAGTGAATTGAGAAGGTTCTTCCATTTTGTCAACACGTGAAATATTATATGCAATTTGTGTTGATAATAATTTAGCATCGTAATTGATAATATCGCCCGAACAAAATACATCTAGATTAACTGCCAGAGGCTCATTATAATCGTTTGCAAGCGATAAAATCTTATTGAGTTTTTTAGCGGGAAAAACTATATAAAGTGCATTTTCATTACTATGGAAATTTTGGCGGAGAACTGGAAATTCAAAAAATCCACCTGCATATTTAAATATTAAAATAGCGTATTGTTCATCCCCAACTAAAACTTCGCGAAGTTCAAGTTGTTGGAAATTCTGTCGACCAAGTTTAAGCATTTCATCTGCATTCAGATTTTGCTCAGAACTAAAATGTAAAATTTTGTTTTTTGCGCTTAGCCAACTTCCGTTATCTTGTAATACCCAGCCTGTTGCATCATCTAAAACGGCAATGATATCACTTATTTCCGGAAGATTTGATTTGGTTCGTATAATTACCTGAGCAAATATTCCAATACTAAAGAAAATGGAAAAAAGAAAGATGATCGATTTTTTCATGGTTTATTTTGTTAAACAAATATAAAAATATTTCGACCTGTATTGTATAAGTAGGCTTTAAATATTTAATTGATAGATTTGCATTCCAATCTTAACTAATGAAATTTAGAATGTTTACAGCTATTACTATTGCACTGATTATGGGGGTTTTATTTGTGTATTATTCTGTAGCCCCTAAACTTGGCGGAAAAAATTCGAATGAGAAGCTCTTAAGACTTCAGCTATCGGATAACTTTAATGGAAAGAAATTTATAAATTTAGTTCCAACAGCTATGGCTGCTCCAAAATTTTCTACAATGATTAAATTCTTTTCCTCAAGTGAGGAGAAAGCTCCAACAAGAAATTTACCTACAAAAAAATTCTTGAAAGAATCATTTGAGTCTGCAAACTCTGATAAAATTTCTTTTACTTGGTTTGGTCATTCATCAGTTTTATTAAAGATTGAAAATCAGGTAATTTTAATTGATCCAGTTTTTGGTGAACGTGTTTCTTTGTTTTCATTAGTAGGTCCAAAAAAGTTTAATTATAGCAATTATTACAGTATTGATCAATTGCCCCATATTGATGCTGTTTTAATTTCGCACGACCATTATGATCATCTTGAATATGAAAGTATGCTTGCCTTAAAAGATAAAGTAAATCGGTTTTTTGTGCCTTTAGGTGTTGGTGTTCATTTGGAAGAATGGGGTATTGATTCGGAAAAAATAATTGAATTAGATTGGTGGGATGACACTGATTTCAATAAAGACATAAAACTAATATTTACACCTACACGACATTTTACAGGTCGAGGAATATTAAATCGTGATCGTACTCTTTGGGGTTCTTGGGCAATAATTGGGCAAAATCATAAAGTATTTTTTAGCGGAGATTCTGGTTATTTCGATGTATTTAAAAAAGTAGGCGAGAAGTATGGTCCTTTTGATTTAGCATTTATTGAAAATGGTCAGTATAATGAAGATTGGAAAGCCATTCATATGATGCCGGAACAATCTGCTTTGGCTGGATCAGAGTTAAATGCAAAAGCTGTAGTTCCTATTCATTGGGGGAAATTCAGTTTGAGCCTTCATGCTTGGGATGAGCCTGTGAAACGATTCTTGGTAGCTTCAAAATCATTTGATTATAAAGCACTTACACCTACACCTGGAGAAATATTAACTTATCCTTGGCATGAAACATCACAATGGTGGAAAAATTAAACCAATTTCTTTTTCCTAAACATTCTACTTGAGTTCATGTATAAGATAAATCCGGAAAAAATAGTAATTAGACCTAATACTGAAAAAGTTCGTAGAATCCAATTGTTAAGATTATCTCTTCCAGCGTAATCCATGGTATGCATCATCCATAAGAAATCAAAAATTCTCCAATTTTGTGTTCTATAATTTAATAATTCACCACTCTTTGCATCTATATAAATGACAAGCTTATTTTTAGTATTAAATTGAACAGCATAAGCAGGGAAAACACCGCCTCTAAATTCGTGATGATTATTCACATCTTCTTCCAGAAGAAGTTTAGTTGATGAAACTTCTACAGGTTTTATCAAACTATTTTGGGCGATTTTAGTAGCAAGTTTAGCAGCAATTTCATTTATAGCACTATTGGTTCTAAGATCGATAAGAAGTCTTTCTTCGCTAACTTTTTTATTTTTCAATGTGAAATAAGTAATCAGCATATGTGGCTGATCAAGAAGCTGAGTTAATTCTATATTTTTAATGGAGTCAAGTATTCCAGCCTGCTTTAGACTATCAATATGAATGTTTATATCTGTAATTTGCAGATCCTTAGAAAAGAAAGAATCTGATTTTTTTAGAGTATTTCCTCTAATTTCTTCAATATTTGTCCAGCTAAAGTACAATCCTCCTAAAGTCCAAAACAGAAATTGAATGCCAATTATCAAACCCATATAGCGATGGGTTTTACGGGAGATTTTTTTAAAATTCATATTCAAAAATTTCGGTAAATATAATTTTATATCAGCATAACACATATTCGTGTATTTGATTTATAAAGATATAATTGACGATTTATCGGAAAAAGTAAAAAAAAGCTTACAATATATCTAATATCTCAAGTAGGTTATTCACCTCATATAAAGGCAAATTCGCATGTGGTTTTTTTTCGAAATTGACATATATTTGGTCCATTCCTATTTTCTGTGCTCCTAAAATATCAGCTTCCAAATCATCACCAATCATAAGAGCTTCTCCTATTTTGGCACTGGTTTTTCCCAAAGAAAAAAGGAATATCTTAGGATCTGGTTTCTGTACTCCAATCATTTCGGAAGTTATAATAGTCTCAAAGTAAGGAGATAGTCCTGAATTCTTAACTTTAATAAATTGAACTTCTGAAAAGCCGTTCGTAATAATATGCAAACTGTATTTCATGCTTAACTCTGTAACTACTTCAATTGCATTTGGATAGAGTTTTGTTTTGGTTGGACTAATACGAATATAATCTAATGCCATTTTTTTTGCAATGTCGAAATCATCAATTCCGAAATTTTTCAGACTTCCATTAAAACGTTCAACGCTTAAAACAGCTTTATTTATTTCCCCTTTTCTATATTTTTCCCAAAGAGTGTGATTATATGCTTTGTAAAAAGTCAAGAAACAATCAAAATTTTCTATGCCCTTTTCTTTTAATTGATATGTATCGAATAGCTCACCTAATGTTATTAATGCATTGGCATCGAAATCCCAAAGTGTTTTGTCGAGATCGATAAAAATGTGTTTGTATTTAGTCATTTAAATAATGTATCTAACTCATTGATAATAGACTGAATTTAAATAATCCAAGAGTCCTTTCCAAACATTTTTTGCCACCAATACACCAAAACACAGAATATCACTAAATTTAGAAAACAAATAATATGGCTTTTGTGGGTTTTAGTGACTAGGTGATTTTGTGGCTTTTATTATTCTTATAATTTTTCGAAGCAGACCTGATTTAAAAGCATTAGTTTAAGTTCTTTTTGCATTTCTAATTTGAGCAATAGTTTCTACAGGATTTTGAGCCGAAAAAACAGCATTTCCAGCAACCAAAACATCAGCGCCAGCCTTATAAAGTGCTTTTGCATTTTCTGTATTTACGCCACCATCAACCTGAATAAGTGCATTAGAATAAGATTCCTTAATGAGTTGCTTAAGTTTTTCTATTTTGCTATAAGTTTGCTCAATAAATCGTTGCCCACCATAACCTGGATTCACTGACATTAATAAAACATAATCGAGCTCATCAATTACATCCTCCAAAAGAGAAACAGGAGTGTGGGGATTAAGTACTATGCCTGCTTTAACGCCAAGTTTTTTTAATAATTGAATAGAACGACGAACATGAGTTGATGCTTCTAAATGAAAACTTATATAATCAGCGCCTGCCTGAACAAAAGCTTCAAAGTAATTTTCTGGCTTTACAATCATAAGATGGACATCTAAAGACTTGTTAGTAAGCTTTTTAACAGTTGAAACAATTGGTAAGCCAAAAGAAATATTAGGAACAAAAACACCATCCATCACATCTAAATGTATCCAATCAGCTTCACTTTTGTTAAGCATTTGAATATCTTTTTCAAGATTGGCAAAATTGGCTGAAAGCAAAGATGGAGCAATCATGTTTTTTTTGTAAAAGTATGGATTAAATTTAAAAAAGGGTACTACTCGGACACTTATTTTTTCCCGCAGATAACGCGGATTGCCGCTGATATTTTTATAAGTTATTTACTTTTCTGAATATACTCTTAGAAATGTCGGCGGTATTAAAATTTACAAGTATCGCCAACTTTTTGCCAGATAATTTTAGATATGTCAAAACAATTTTATGGTGAACTTCTGCTAACTTTTCTATTGATTTCACTTCAATAATAACTAGGTTATTCACCAAAATATCTAATCTAAAGCCAAGGTCTAATCTTTCTTCTTCATAAATTGCCGGTAAAGGGACTTCTGTTTTTACAGTCAATCCTGCCTTCTTAATTTCAAATACAAGAGCCGCAACGTAAACTGATTCTAACAAACCGGGACCAAGGGTATTATAAACCTTAAAAATAGCCCCTCTGAGTATGTATGAAATTTCGTTTTCAGTCATTTTTTTAGCGAATATCTGTGTTATCTGCGGGAAATATTTCAAATAGGTGTTAAAAAAGGGCAGCTCTTAAGCCACCCTTTATATATTATCCCAGATAAGTTTTTAATATTTTGCTTCGCGATGTGTGTTTTAGTCGTCGAATGGCTTTTTCTTTGATTTGGCGAACTCGTTCGCGAGTTAAATCAAATTTTTCGCCAATTTCTTCCAGGGTCATTGGATGACTATTGCCCAAACCAAAATAGAAGCGAACAACATCAGCTTCGCGAGGAGTAAGTGTTGAAACAGCTCTGTCTATTTCTTTGCGCAAAGAATCGTAAAGTAATTCCGTTTCTGGAGTTATGTTCTCGTCGTTACGCAAAACGTCGTAAAGATTGTTGTCCTCATCCTGAATAAGTGGAGCATCCATAGAAACGTGACGGCCTGTGTTTTTTTGCGACTCTTTTACCTCATCAAGGGTGATTTCGAGATATTTTGCAATTTCTTCAGGTTTTGGTTCACGCTCAAATTGTTGTTCAAGAGCTGCGTATGCTTTATTGATTTTGTTTATAGAACCAATTTTATTTAAAGGCAGACGGACAATTCTAGATTGCTCGGCCAATGCTTGTAAAATTGATTGACGAATCCACCAAACTGCATAAGAAATAAACTTAAACCCCCTTGTTTCATCAAAGCGTTGAGCAGCTTTAATAAGTCCCATATTCCCTTCGTTAATCAAATCGGGTAAACTAAGTCCTTGATTTTGATACTGTTTTGAAACAGATACAACAAAACGAAGATTGGCTTTTGTTAATTTTTCCAGAGCAAGCTTATCGCCTAGTCTAATTTTTTTTGCCAACTCTACTTCTTCGTCAGCGGTGATTAAATCAACTTTCCCAATTTCTTGTAGGTATTTATCTAAGGATGCAGTTTCGCGATTTGTAACCTGCTTGGTTATCTTCAGTTGCCTCATATTCTAATTTTCTATCCTAATGGCTGATGATTATACGTACTTTTAATTTCCTTGTTTCAATAAGTGTTAATTTCTATCGATTTGTTGGTCTACGACGATCATCACTGCGACTATCTCGACCCCGATTGTTGCTGTTTCTGTCACGATCGCCACGAGGTCTGTCTGTACGTGGTGGGCGCTCAACATAACCCTCAGGTTTTGGTAATAACGCTTTTCTAGATAGTTTTAATTTACCGGTAGTAGAATCAACTTCTAAAAGTTTTACTTCTACTTCTTCTCCAATTTTTAAAACATCTTCAACATTTTGAACCCGCTCCCATGCAATTTCGGAAACATGTAATAGGCCTTCTTTACCTGGCATAATTTCAATAAATGCACCAAAAGTAGTAATCGACTTAATAAGTCCTTTGTAGATTGTTCCTGCATCAGGAACAGCAGTAATATTCTTTATACGTTGAACTGCTTGGTCGAGTGCATTTTTATCAACAGCCATAATATCGATAACACCGGTTTCACCAACTTCTTCAATAACTATAGTTGAATTAGTAGTTTTTTGAATTTCCTGAATGATTTTTCCACCAGGACCAATAACTGCACCGATAAATTCTTTTGCAATAATCAATTGAACAATACGAGGTACGTGAGGTTTGTAATCTTCACGAGCCTCAGAAATGGTCTTCATCATTTCATTTAAAATGTGTAAACGACCTGCTTTTGCTTGAGCCAAAGCTTCTTCAAGAATTTGGTATGAAAGACCGTCAACTTTAATATCCATCTGACAAGCAGTAATACCATCAGCCGTTCCGGTAACTTTAAAGTCCATATCGCCTAAATGATCTTCATCACCTAAGATATCAGAAAGAATTCCATATTTCCCGGTTTCTGTATCGGCAATTAAACCCATTGCGATACCTGAAACAGGTTTCTTAATTTTAACTCCAGCATCTAATAAGGCAAGTGTTCCGCCACAAACAGAAGCCATTGAAGATGAGCCATTTGACTCTAAAATATCAGAAACAATACGGATAGTATAAGGTAGAACATCTTTTCCCGGAAGAACTTGTTTTAATGCACGCATTGCTAAATTACCGTGACCAATTTCGCGGCGACTAGTTCCTCTTAAAAAGCGTGCTTCACCTACTGAGAAAGGAGGGAAGTTATAATGCAATAAGAAATCGTTATTGTCATCATAAATTGCTCCGTCAATTCTTTGTTCATCAAGTTTAGATCCTAACGTAACACTTACTAAGGATTGAGTTTCGCCACGAGTAAAGATAGCAGAACCATGTGCCATAGGCAAGTAATCTACTTCTGTCCAAATAGGGCGAATTTCGTCCAGCTTACGACCGTCAAGTCTTATGCGCTCATCTAAAACATAATTGCGAACCGCTTTTTTCTCAACATCATGAAAATAGCGTTTAAACATTCCTGCTTTTTCTTTTTGATCTTCTTCTGAAAGAGTATCGAAGAATTCTGCTTTAATTTCAGCAATTTTTTCGCTACGCTTGTGCTTTGCAGAAGCTGAACCAGCTACGATATATAGTTTATCGTATGTTGCTTTGTATACGGCAGCTTGAAATTCTTCGTCACTGTTTTCGTGATTGTATTCTCTTTTAGGATTTGCTTTTTCTACCATTTCTGCTAATTCCAATTGTGCTTGACATTGGATTTTAATAGCATCGTGAGCAAATTTCATAGCTTCAAGCATTTCGGCTTCCGAAATCTCTTGCATTTCACCTTCAACCATCATAATATTTTCGATGGTGGCAGCAACCATAAGGTCGATATCAGATTCTTCTAATTGTTCGGCAGTAGGATTTAAGATGAATTCGCCGTTAATGCGACCAACTTTTACTTCGGATATAGGACCTCCGAAAGGAATATCGGAAACTGTTAAAGCTGCTGAAGCTGCAAGAGCTGCAAGTGTATCAGGCATAACAGTTTTGTCGGAAGAAATAAGACTGATCATCATCTGTGTTTCTGCATGATAATTATCAGGAAAAAGAGGGCGTAATGCGCGGTCAACAAGACGGGCAATGAGTATTTCGTATTCTGATGGGCGAGCTTCACGTTTGAAAAATCCACCAGGGAATTTTCCAGTAGCGAAGTATTTTTCCTGGTAATCGACCGATAATGGCATAAAGTCAACATCTTCTCTAGCTTCTTTATTAGAAACTACTGTTGCCATTAGCATGGTGTTTCCTTGTTTAACGACAACTGCTCCGTTTGATTGTTTAGCAAGTTTTCCGGTTTCCAGAGTAATCTCTGAACCGTCAGCCATCGTAAACGTTTTGGTGATACCAATTTTTGACATAATTTTTTGTATTAATTAAATTTATTATATTTTTTGACGTAGTATATAAATACCAAAAAAGGCAATTGTTCTAATTGCCTTTTTTTTGGTCTTTCCAATATTCGAAACGATTATTTACGAAGACCTAATTTTTTTATGATCGCTCTATAGCGCTCAATATCTTTAGCTTTTAAATATTCTAGCAACTTTCTTCTTTTACCAACCATAAGAACCAAAGAACGTTGAGTTGTTTTGTCTTTTTTGTTTAGTTTCAAATGCCCTGTTAGATGAGCGATGCGAAAAGTGAACAATGCTACTTGACCTTCGGTTGAACCGCTATCAATCTCCGATTTACTATGATCTTTAAAAATCTCTTTCTTCTTGTCAGTTGTTAAGTACATATGTTATGTATTAAATAATTTTCTTTTTTCGGGCTGCAAAAGTAATATAATCTTTTTGTTTACCAAAATTTTTATTTGCTTTATTGCCCAGATTTATTTTATGTTTAGCCTAAAATTTCGGGGCAAAATTACAATATTTATTTACGCAGGTTACTTTCGAATAAAAAAAATATTAAAAAATGATTTTCTATTGATCGAAATCCGAAATACAGCCTTCCGCCAGCCATTCGGCAAGAGCTTGTCTGTTTTCGCTTTTTGTGAATCTAACCTGATCTTTAGCGTTTTGTATATTTCCAAGCTCTAGATAAGAAGTTACTGGATGGGTATATTTTAGCATGTATAATCCATCTCTGTTATTTGTTATACCGCCGAAAAGACGCTTTGGCTGATACTTTTTGTAGTTAAGTTTTAAAGCTGAAATCAATCTTTCAGTAAATATTTTGCCTGATTTGCTTTTAGAGTTGTAATAACCGAATACATCAACTCTTTCACCTTTCGAGCGCGAATCAATATGTATAACTATAAGACGTTGATACTGTCCTCTATTTTTTCTATAAAGCTGATTTACGACTTGCGTTCGTTGTCTAAGTTTCTTGTTAATATTCAATGGAATTTCTTTGTCTTTCCAAACGGTTTCATGTTTATCGTTTTTCAAAAAGGCATCATCGCGTATGCCGTCGTCAGGATCGCGAACAATTATATAGACTATTGCTCCTTGTTTAATCAACTCTACGGCCAATCGTAAACTTATGTCGTATGCATATTCATCTTCAGTAAGTAAATGACCGTCTCTTTTACCGACCGCACCGGGATCGGGGCCGCCATGTCCGCTTACTAAATAATAAACGGCTCCTTGTAAACTATTATCTACATTTTTAACATGCCCGTATTTTTCTCCGAAAATAGCATAATAATTAGTTCCCGTATTTGCATTTTTTTGCGGTAAAATATAGGTTCTTCCTATAAACAATAGATTTCCTTTTATTAGTTTGGTTTTATTTAGTCTGATGAATTCATGATAGTATTCTTCGGTATCCATTTGATGCTGTTTTAGGATACGATGAATTCCGTCGCCCGATTTAGCTTTAACTTTTATGGGTTGTTGAGCGATTAGAGCCGAAGTAAAAAGGAAAAGTGAGAAGGAAAGAAGTATTTGTGAACCGGTTAGTTTCATTATGATTTGTTAAATGTTTTAATTAAGTTCAAAAATAAACAAATTCGCGGTAGCAGCTCTAAACGATTATTTTATAAGTTAAAAAGGAATTAACAATAAATTAATATTAAAGAAACATAAGTTTAACTTTAATATGTTTTTATACCTTTGATTAATAAACGTAAATTGCACAAAATTTAATCGAGAATGGAAAATATCTATTTAATAATAGTTGTAGCCTTATTCGCATTAGCAATTAGCGATTTAATTGTTGGGGTAAGTAATGATGCCGTTAACTTTTTAAACTCAGCTATTGGGTCTAAAGCGGCTAACTTCAAAATCATTATACTTATCGCCGCTCTCGGTGTTTTTGTTGGAGCTACCTTTTCAAGCGGAATGATGGAAATAGCACGTAAAGGAATTTTTCATCCAAACATGTTCTACTTTTCTGAGATCATGATCATCTTTTTTGCAGTAATGGTTACAGATGTGATTTTGCTCGATAGATTTAACAGTTACGGGCTTCCTACTTCCACCACGGTATCTATTGTATTTGAACTTTTAGGAGCTTCAGTTGCCATTGCATTGGTTAAAGTAATGTCGTCAGGTGTTGGCGAAGTATCCGATTATATCAACTCATCAAAGGCATTGGGTATAATTTTCGGTATTCTCCTCTCTGTTTTTGTCGCTTTTTTTGCCGGAGCTATTATTCAATGGATAAGTCGATTGATTTTCTCTTTTAAATTTACTAAAAGCATTAAATATTATGGCTCTGTCTGGGGCGGTTTTGCCATTACAGCGATTACTTACTTTATACTAATTAAAGGAATTAAAGGATCAAGCTTTTCTGATTACGAATTAGGGAGTGGCCTTTCTATCACAGAATGGGTGAAGGAGAATACTTTACTTCTTCTTATTTTTACTTTTATTGCTTGGACAATCATTATGCAATTGTTTACTTGGATTTTCAAATTGAACATTCCTAAATTTATTGTTTTTGTAGGAACTTTTGCCTTGGCAATGGCTTTTGCGGGTAACGATTTAGTAAACTTTATCGGAGTTCCTTTGGCGGGCTACGAATCGTTTAAAATATTCATAGCTGATCCCGGTGCCGATCCAAATGCATTTATGATGGCAGGCTTGGCGGGAAAGGTTCAAACACCTGTATACTTTTTATTGATTGCAGGTTTGATAATGGTTGTTACTTTATATTTTTCTAAAAAGGCGAGGAGAGTAATCAAAACTTCCGTCGACTTAAGTCGCCAATCAGAAGGTGAAGAACGTTTTGGTTCAAGTCAGTTTTCTAAAAGCGTGGTTCGTGGGGCAATTTCGTTTAATAATAGATTAAAATCTGTTGTTCCTAATGCTGTGCTTAATAAGATAGATCAACAATTTGATTCTATGCGTGCAGAAGAGCTTGCTATCCCATTGGAAGAAAGACCTGCCTTTGATATGATACGAGCTTCGATTAACTTAGTGGTTGCTGGAATTTTGATATCAATTGGTACTTCTTTAAAATTACCATTATCAACTACTTATGTTACATTTATGGTTGCAATGGGGACTTCATTAGCTGATAGAGCATGGGGGCGAGAAAGCGCCGTATTTAGAATAACTGGCGTTATATCAGTTATTTTGGGTTGGTTCTTTACCGCATTTGCCGCTTTTACTGCCGCTTTTAGTGTGGCTCTTATTATTCATTGGGGCGGATTTATTGCTATACTGGCATTTATTGGAATAGGAATCTATTTTATTATGCGTACGCTGATAGTTTCTAAAAAAGAAAAAGTAACTGAAGAAAAGGAAATAGATATTAATGATAAAGAACAGCTTAATTTGCTAGATATTTTCCATAGTAATAGCAGAATAATTTCGGAATCGTTTAGTATAGTTAATGAAATTGTTGGCGTAACTTTTAATGGCTTAGAAACAGAAGATATTAAAGTCTTAAAAAAAGCCCGTAAAAAAGTCAAAGCATTTACAGCACGATCTAAAGAGCTTAAAGATAATATTCAAGTGGTTGTAAGAAAGCTTGATAACGAATCAATTAATTCTGCTCATTTTTATTCGCAATCGCTCGATTTCTTAAGGGAAATAGCCCGTTCTGCCAGCTTTATGGTTGATCCCAGTTTGGCTCACGTTGATAATAATCACAAGCCTGTGGGTGAGCTTCAGATGATCGATATTCATCAGCTTCATAACTCTTTAAACGATTTCTTATCGGATGCTGAGACTATTGTACGGGAATCTGATTTTGAAAAGCTTGAACAATTATTGGCTAAGGAACTTGTTATCATAAAGGATATTGATGGATATACAAAAGCGCAAATAAAGCGCTTAACTAAGCCTAAATCCGGTAAACGAAATGCAAAACTTTTCCTTGATATTATGGGTGAAAGTAAAACTTTACTCTTGCACAGCGTGAGTTTAATAAAAGCACAGCGCGATTTAGCAATTGATGCAAAAATGTGTAAACCAAAAGATTGATTAATTTAATTTCTCAGAAGCCCGAATCATAGGTTCGGGCTTTTTTTATGCTTTGATTGCAGAAATCATTCGTGGTCGATTGAACGGATCGTTTTTGAGTTCAATTTTCCGGTAGCTAAATTCGTTCAGAAGAGTTGATAATTCGGCACCCAATTTCTCATTTATCTCAAAATAGATTTTACCGTTTGAAACTAAATGATTTTGCCCAAAATCTAATATTTTCCTGTAAAATAAAAGAGGGTCGCTGTCCTTAACAAATAAAGCCTGATGAGGTTCGAATTCTAACACATTTTTTTTCATCAATGCCTTTTCTGTCTCCATAACATAAGGCGGATTGCTAACGATTACATCAAACTGTGAGTCAAAAGTTTTTGGCGGATTCAAAATGTCAATCAATTCAAAAGAAACCGAAGCATTAAGATTATCGTTATTGAATTGCGCTATTTGAATCGCATCTGCTGATATATCTACGCCCATCACTTTTGCTTGTGAAAGATTCTTAGCTAAGCTGATGGCAATGCAGCCACTGCCTGTTCCAATATCCAATATTTGTAATGTCGCTGTCGACTTTTCATTATCAATCACACATTTTACCAATTCTTCTGTTTCCGGTCTGGGGATTAAGGTATGCTCGTTGACTTTAAAATCCATCCCAAAAAATTCAGTTCTACCGATGATATATTGAATTGGTTTTTCATTTTTTAAATCCTTGATGGCAAAGTTGAATTTTAATAATTCAGACTCGCTAAGTGCATAATCGGGATTTAAAATTACAGCCGTTTTATTCATTTCTAAATAATGCTCGCAAAGCAAATAAAAGAACGATTGGATTTCTCGCTCATCATAAAAAAGGGCTAACTCAGTTTTAGCGAATTTTAATATTGCTTTTAACCTGTTGGATGGAATTCTCATTTAAATGTATTGTTGCACAAAATTAGCAGAAAATTCGGGAGCTTATTAAATAGATTTATTTTCTAACTTTGTTCATTCGAACTATTTGATAAATCAAGCAAACACTGAATATGATTGACGTATTATCTCTCTTTCAAGAAAGTAAAATCGGTGGACAAAATGCCATTTTGTGTTTAATTACTTCTACACAAGGTTCTACTCCGCGTAAAATAGGATCAAAAATGTTGGTTTATGCCGATGGCTCTATTGCTGGGAGTATTGGAGGCGGGAAAATTGAGCATTTAGTTATTCAGGATGCTTTAAAATTGATCGATTCTTCTGTTTCAAAATCAATTGATTACGATTTGAGCGGCGATGCCGCGATGCAATGTGGCGGAAAAGTAAGCATCTATTTTGAGGCAGCTCAAAGTCAGGCCAAATTGTATATTTTTGGTGGAGGTCATATTGGTAAAGTACTTTCGCGCTTTGCTAATGAGTTTGCTTTTCAGGTTTTTTTATTGGATAATCGTCCTGAAATAATGCCTGAAAATAAGATAGAAGGGATTCAATATCTAGTAGGTGAGTATAACGATTTATGTGAAGAATTAAAGTTTGATACTCAAACCTTTGTTATTGCAACAACTCATAAACATCTTCACGATGAAGAAATTATAGCTAAATGTTTAGCAAAACCGCATGCTTATTTAGGAATGATGGCAAGCAAACGAAAAGCTGCTTTGGCTCGCAAAAAATGGGCAGAGAATTCCGATTTAGAAGCAGATAAAATTGATAAAGTCTATGCTCCGATTGGAGTTCCAATTAATTGTGAAACTCCTGAAGAGATTGCAATAAGTGTTTTGGCTCAACTTATCGATTTTAAGAATAAATTAGATAATATTTGATGGAACAAAATAACTCAATTATACAGTTTCTATTGAACGAAGAGCTCAGAACGATCGATTTTCGCTCTCAAAAAACCTTAAGCCCTACGACAACAGTTTTGAATTATGTCCGCGATCACGCGAAATATAAAGGCGTAAAAGAAGGTTGTGCCGAAGGCGATTGTGGTGCTTGTACTTTAGTAATTGCAGAATTAGGAGCTGATGATGAATTATTTTATAAAACTATCACATCTTGCATAGTATTCTTGCCTTATTTAAATGGTAAACAGCTCTTTACTGTTGAATATTTATCGGACAAGCAAAATGGAGAAACTAAATTGCATCCTGTTCAGGAGGCTTTGGTAAAAACAAATGGAAGTCAATGTGGATATTGTACTCCAGGTTTTGTTATGTCGATGTTCAATTTGTATAAAACAGTAAAAAGTCCTGATAGAGAAGATGTTGAGCAGGCGCTAAGTGGAAATTTATGCCGTTGTACTGGTTACCAATCAATCCTAGATGCTGCATATTTGTTTAAAGATCTTCCAAAAGATGATAAATTTTCTTTATTGAAAGAAAAGAATATTAGAGATTTGAAAGAAATAGATGCCAAATTAAGCAATTTTTTAATTGACCGCGAAAAAGAAGTTTATTACCAACCACGTCAATTATCACAAGCTTTGGAATATAAAAAAGATTACCCTGAGTCTATGTTAATAGGTGGAGCCTCCGATTTGGCATTATTAAAAACAAAAAAGTATCAGGATTTGCCTCATTTACTGGATTTGTCGAAAATAAAAGAATTACAAAGCATTGAAAAAAAAGATGGTTATTGGGAGATAGGAGCAGGAGTTTCAATTGAGCAATTACGAGAAGCTTTTGGAAATAAGTTTTCTTCTTTTAAAAAAATGCTTGATGTATTTGGTTCTCAACAAATTAGGAATGTAGCCACTCTTGGTGGTAATTTAGGCTCAGGCTCACCTATTGGTGATACTTTGCCTGTTTTAATGGCACATCAGGCAGAGCTATTGATTGAAAGTGTTGATGAAAGACGTACCGAAAAGCTTAAAGATTATTTGTTAGGCTATCATAAAACTAGCCTGATGCCTGAAGAAATTATTACAAAAGTGATTTTGCCAAGTGATGAAAATCAGATAATTTGGTCTGAAAAAGTTTCGAAGCGTCGAGATTTGGATATTTCAACTGTTTGCGCCGGATTTGCATTAAAGTTAACTAAAGACCAAAAAGTACAAAGTATAGTTTTAGCATTTGGTGGAATGGCAGCTATTACTTATCGAGCATATCAAACCGAAGAATTTCTTTTGGGAAAGCCATGGGAAAAATATGTTATTGAAGAAGCTATGGAAATTCTAAAAGATGAATTTACTCCAATTTCTGATGCCCGCGCCGAAGCAGATGGGCGTAAACTTTTAGCGAAGAATTTGTTGCTGAAGTTTTATCTTTTTACCCTTGAAATATAGCTGCTTTACGAACGTCTTCAACTATAACCCTACGAGGGTTTCAAACCCTCGTAGGGTACTGGACACTTTATTAATCTATAAATGACAAAAATTAAAATTCTCTAAATCATCAAATAATTCAATTACTTCACTTCTAATTAATATTGATTCTTTTTCTGAATTAATTGTATTGTATGATGAAAATCCCCATTCATTAGGTTTATCTACTAAACCATGGCTAACAGGATTTTTATGAATATAAATAATGAGTCTTTTCAAATACTCTTCATCTCGAATTTGTATTCTTTTATATCTATTAGAAAAAAGGCTTCCTTTTCTATGATTTTCTTTATTGAATGCTTGAGCATAGCTATTGAAAAAGTGGGAGAATTGTAAAGAAATAATTTTAGGTACGAGAACAGAGTTTTCTTTAGTTAATTTTTTGCCTATTCTTTCATTTTTAATTTGTTGGTAAACATTAAGAACTTCTCTTTCACTTTTAACTCTTATTATCAGATGAAAGTGATTTGGGATTAGGCAGTAAGCATAAATATCAACAAACTGTGATAAATACTTTTTAAGTCTATTAAGAAAAAAGAATAATTTTCTTCCGTTTTAAAAAGCAACTCATTACCAACAGCGCGATTATAAACATGATAACTATAATCCGCTTCCAATGGGTTTTTTGTATCTGCCATTTGTTTTATCTATAACCCTACGAGGGTTCAAAACCCTCGTAGGGTAAGGTTTTAACCATCGTTGGGTCTGTGTCCCTGCTATTTACTGATGCATCGGTCTCAAAAGGTCATTAATAATTTTCACAGGATTAAAGGTATCAATTGGAACTTCAACAAAAATACTAATCCAATCCGCCATAGCTCCGTTCCAAAGTCCTGGTAATTCTTGTGCTTTAAGATTTTTTCCGTTTTTCGATTTTACAGAAATAAACCCTGTTTTTGGATCAACAAATTCTTTCAAATCAAATTTATCTCCTTTGTAATCATAAATCCCACAAACTAAATCGACTGGATTAAAATGGGTTGCATTTTTTACTATATCAGCTTGTGTTTGATCGGAAAAATCAATTTGAGAGGATTCCACTATTTGCAATGATTCCATTCCGTTATCATCTTCAACTAAAAATGGTCCACCACCAGTTTCACCTTCATTTTTTACCATACCACACACACGAATAGGCCGATTTAACATTTGAAAGGCCCAGTCTACCTGTTCCATAAGCTCTTTAGAACGAATATATTTTGGTACTTTGATAAAAAGAGTGTTTTCCATAAAATCGAAAATCTCATTCAAAAAGTCTTCATCAAAATTGCCAATCTCAAGTGATTCCAAGTAATCGAAAATTGCATCTTGAATTTCGATCAAATAGCTACTAATCAGCTTTTTATAATCATATGTAGGTTGACGATGCTTATCGGGAACTATATTGTCGATGTTTTTAATAAAAATTATTTCGGCACCTAAATCATTCAGATTTTCAATCAAAGCACCATGTCCACCCGGACGAAATAGGATTGAGCCATCTTTTTCGCGAAAGGGTTCATTATTTAAATCTACAGAAATGGTATCTGTTGAAGGTTTTTGTTGTGAAAATTTAATGAGAAATTCCACATTAAAATGTTCAGCATATTTGTATTTTTTTTGGTCAATGGCTTTTTCAAATTTTGCAAGGTGTTCGGGCGAAACAGTAAAATGCAGATTCACTTTATTCTTATCATTTTTTCCATATACGGCTCCTTCAACCAAATGTTCTTCAATAGCTAAGCGATTTCCATCATCATCATAGGAATGAAATTTAAGCAAGCCTTTTGGCAAGGATGCATATTCCAGACCATCTGTATCCAGCAGATTGTTCAAAATGCAGAGGTATTCTTTTTGTTCAAGTTTTTCTAATAGATTAATGCTTTTCTCTACCAATTTTTCCTTTAGATCGGAATAAAATGCAAATTCTTCAAGATGCTCGAAAAAATAGGATACAGAATTGAATCCATTATCGTCAGGCAAATCTTTAGCCTTACCAGCTTGTAGTTCTTCGCGAAATTCAAACAAATGCTTAAACATTCGAGAAGCTGCACCTGAAGCAGGTACAAATTTGATTAATGATTTATCTTCAATAGCTTCAGAATAGTTAGCAATTAATTCTTGCACATTTTTTTTGTTAAAAGTCTTAAGTCCTTTTCCAGGAGTTGCGGCAGCTTTTAGTTTAATAAAAGGGAAGGCCGATTTAAAATTTTTAATTTGATCCTCAACCTGTTTCAGATTCATGCCTTTAGCTTCAATCTGTGCAATGTCTTTTTGGCTAAACATATGTTCTTTCAATTATATTGATAATGATTAATAACTAAGCGCTCAAAAGTAAGAATAATTTAGTTTTCCCTTTTCTGAATGAAAAAATTTATAGATTTGCAGTGCAAAAAAAGACGTTTCTCTTCATAGAAAAGACTGACTTTCTTGCTGAAAAAATAAACTCAGGTGGCGAACCCAATTCCGATTTTATCGGAATGAGCTCCGTCCAAATAGGGGTAATGATAATGAAGCCCAGATGGCGAAATTGGTAGACGCGCCAGCTTGAGGGGCTGGTGCCCGTATGGGTGTGCAAGTTCGACTCTTGTTCTGGGCACAAAAGCTTCGAGGAAACTCGAAGCTTTTTTGTTTTTATAGGCATTTCAACAGATATGTTCCATATTACCGAATCCTTTGTCTGCAAGCACCTCTTTTGGGGTAATGTTAATTTCTTCGACAACCTTATCAACACAATTTTTCAATTGATGAAGGTCATTAGTATCTGTGGTTATTTCGTTGTGCATAATGAAATGCCCCTTGCTTTCAGTACCTGCTAGTGCATTATAACCTGCAAATTTACCATCCCTTCCCAAAACCAATACCGCAGCTTTATCATTTGGTGAAATTTGTTTTTTATTACAGGTTTTCAGGACCTTGCCTGTGAATTCAAATTTCATTTTTAGCTTTTCCAGCTTGGTTATCTTCTCTTTTAACTGTTTTATTTCATCACAGGCCATTTTCATGTCTTCGTCCTGCGTATCGTTGCTTTCTATTTGTGATAAAAATTCTGCAATAGACTTGTCCAAATTTTCCAGTTTCTTACGGATGCCTTCGGAATTAAACATATCACGACTTGCATAAGCTTTCATTTTTGAACCATCAAAAACAAGCTTTTCTCCTGAGGCAAACCCCTCATCAATTAAAAATCTACGGAAACTTTTTAGCAAATCTTTAATAAGTTGTTTGTTGTTCCTGCGAAATTCACAAATAGTCCAATGGTCAGGTTGCAAGCTTTCCATAAGCCAAAGTACTTCAAGGTTACGATAAGTTTCCGCTTCTAGTTTTCGACTACTAGATATTCCATTAAAATAACCATAAACTAACAAACTTAACATAATAGAAGGCGGATAACTTTTCCTGCCTATTTGCTCCTTGCCTTTCCATTCTTCTCACCAAGGATTATCTGCTATAAACTTCTTACACATTAAATCAATGAGCCTGACAGGGTTGTCTGCTGCAACCATAGTATCGTAAGATACCATCATTATTTGTTCCCTGCTTTGTTGTTCTTTAAAATGCATTTATCTCAGTTTTGATGGTGATCTAAAGTTAACAAAATAATTGATATAATGCTGATATTTAACATACTATATGTTACATTTTTTGCAATTAACAATAATTACTAGCGTTTTCACACAGACTGTAAAGGTGCGGGATTTTTTTATGCCCTTTTACCGATAGACTATCGGTATTAATCCCGAAGATTCGCATTGGCGTCAACTTAAAAAGAAGAAATATATAATGTTAGTGATTGTAATCAACAACAATCAAGGGCCGAAAGACTGTCGTGTAATATAAAATTCTATATTATATTACGGACTTTC
>JAQIBR010000135.1 GCA_027858955.1 Bacteroidales bacterium | reverse complement strand
CAGCTTCAAGTTTCGCTTGAAAAATCAAGATCCTTAGAACCTAAGTATTTGTTAATTTAGCA
Organism: Bacteroidales bacterium; assembly: GCA_027858955.1. Lineage (GTDB taxonomy): Bacteria > Bacteroidota > Bacteroidia > Bacteroidales > UBA12170 > UBA12170. The sequence goes on along the minus strand of JAQIBR010000135.1, from coordinate 13,295 downwards.
GTGTAAAAAGTGAAAAAAATGAAAACTGAAAGAGGTTTTTAGACGGACTGCCGTTAGCTACCACCTTAAAAACGTACTTATGATATGATAACTGATAAATTAATTATTTTGCAAATGGGTATTGGGAACATCCGGTTTTGATTTGAATTAGCAATAATTGACAGCTAGCTTATTTTGTTAAAGACGAATAAAGTGCATTTTCAATCTTGTTGACGCAGTTTTAATTATGAATAGATACTATTTGACTGGATATTATGGGAAAGAGAGAACAATTGGAATCAGTGATATTGAAAAATCAATTAATAAATATGGATTTATAATTGATTTTAAAATGTTCTCAGACTTTTCCATAAGTATGATTATTGAAATTGAAGAATTTAAAGTTGACACATTATTCGATGAATTGACAAGCTATATGAAAATGAATGAATTTGAAAACAGAAGTACAGATTCTAAAAAGGAATGTATAATCTTACTAAATGTGACATTCACAAAAGGAACAGGTGATTTGAGGATTGAAATACCTGCTGTACCTGGTTGATTTATTTCAGTAAAAAAAAGGCGGTAGCTAACACTCGGTCATAAAACATTGGGGGCGTGGTGGTTACATGAGCATTTATTCTCGTATTCCCCTGGCGCGGATTTAAATCTGTGCCACTCAATACTCTGCAATTCCTCAATACCGGCGCCGATTTAAAAAACTGCATTAAGCAGATTCAGGAAGCCCCGTACACGCTTCGAGTAAAACTACGGAGCTCTACACAAGTGTAAGCCTTACAAACATCAAGAAGACACCCAAGTTGTTGGAAGATTTGGAAATTTGACTAATTTTGAAACAGCTAAAAGTTACACTGTCCGTTTGCTAGGGGTGTTAAGGTTTAGTAAACGAATATTGGTTAGGTTTAAAAACGAGTTACCGCCAAGTGAAACAGCTGCAGCATTTCATACAATTAACCGTAAAAAAAACAAAAGAGTGAATAGTTTTCTTTCACACCATAGAAATGACTATTTTTATTGCTTGATTAAAAAACAATGGAAAATAAGCAAAACATAATCATTTATAAAACTGCTGATGGCAAGGCATCTGTGGCATTGCACGCAAAGGATGGTAATGTATGGATGAACCAAAGTCAACTTGCTGAACTTTTTGCCACCTCTAAGCAAAACATAAGTCTTCACATAAGTAATATACTGAAAGAGGGTGAGTTATCTGAAAATTCAGTTGTCAAGGATTACTTGACAACTGCTTCTGATGGTAAAGAATATAATATTACATTTTATTCACTCGATATGATTTTGGCAATCGGATTTCGAGTTCGTAGCAAACGTGGTACACAATTTAGAATATGGGCGAATAAAAACTTGAGAGAGTATATGGTAAAAGGATTTTTAATGGATGATGAACGTCTAAAGAATCCTGATGGCAGACCCGACTATTTTGATGAATTATTAGAACGGATAAGGGATATCCGTGCATCAGAGAAGCGGTTTTACCAAAAAATCAAGGACTTGTTTGCACTTAGCAGTGATTACGAAGCAGATGATAAATCTACACAGATGTTTTTTGCCGAAACGCAAAATAAACTTCATTATGCCGTAACTGGACAAACTGCTGCAGAATTAATTGTTTCAAGAGCAAATTCTGATAAACCAAATATGAACTTAACATCGTGGAAAGGTTCAATTGTAAGAAAGCAAGATATTTTTATTGCAAAGAATTTCTTAACCCACGATGAAATTGATACTTTAAACCGATTAGTCGTTATTTTCCTTGAAAGTGCAGAACTTAGGGCTAAAAATCGAATGGACATCACAATGGATTTTTGGCGTGAGAATGTCGACAAAATTCTTGATTTTCAGGACAAGAGAATATTAACTCACGCTGGTTCTATTAGCAAGAAAGAGATGGAAAAGCAAGTTCTCGAGATTTATAAAAGCTTTGATAAAAGAAGAAAGGAATTTGAAGCACTTCAAGCCGATAAAGAGGATTTAGAGGAATTAAAAAAAATTGAACAGGAGATAAAAAGCAAAAAGGAGAATTGACCTAAATAAACATCAGGCGGTAACAGCGTATCATTGCGCATATGGGGTTAATATGGTATTTAAAAGTTCAGCACTTTTATTTATTTTAATCTCGGGTTGATAGGAAAGTGCATTGCCCCCCCTGGTGCGGATTTAAAATTCGTGCCACCCAATACTCTGCAATTCCTCAATGCTGCCGCGAATTTAAATAACTGCATTAAGCTGATACTGGAAGCCCCGTAAACGCTTCGGGTAAAACTACGGAGCTATAAACAAGCGTAAGCCGCACGATCATGAAGAAGACGCCCAAGTTGTTGGAAGATTTGGAAATTTGACTAATTTTGAAACAGCTAAAAGTTACACTGTCCGTTTGCTAAGGATTATATGGTTCAGTAAACGGGCATCAGTTAAGTTTTAAAACGAATTGGGTGCAAGTAAACTAATTAAAAAAATTAAAACTATGAATAGGCAATTTCTTTTATTAGTATTAATATTTACTTTAACCAATGCAGCTTTTTCGCAAGATTGGGTTATACAGGAAGCCAATACCTCCTCAAGTTTGAAAGATGTGTTTTTTGTTAATCACAACAAAGGTTTTGTTGTTGGTACATACGGAACACTTCTGCAAACTACTAATGGAGGATTGGACTGGTCAATAATTTCCTTAAACACCACCAATCATTTAAGTTCCATTTATTTTACGGATTCATTAAATGGTTTCCTCGTAAGTGATTATGAGCTTTATAAATCTGAAGATGGTGGTCAGACATGGATCTCGCAGGATTCAATAAATGGTAGGGATATTCATTTTGTTGATCAAGATACAGGATATGTTTTTGGAAACCAAAAGATTCTAACAACAACAGATGGAGGTTTGAATTGGAGTTCCCTTAATCCACCAAATAATCCAATACACGATGGTGGTACGGCTCTTGATCCACAAACAATTTTCGTGTGGGGAGCTTATGGTACAGTCTATAAATCATCTGATAACGGACTATCGTGGCAGCTTCCTTACGCAAGTAGTACGCAGGACGTATATGACATATTTTTTGTAAATGATAGTGTAGGTTATTTAGCTGGAGGAGATAATTATCATGGCTCTAATTCTGGTTTTCTAAATAAAACGATAAATAAAGGAGAGGATTGGAGCACCATCATAAGTGCAGGAGTTTTTCGTTTTAGACAGCTACACTCAATTTCTTTTGTAAATGAGCAATTAGGTTTTATGGTAGGAAATGAAGGCAATATCGCAAAAACAACAGATTCTGGAAATACTTGGACTACATTAAATAGCCCAACGAATCAGTCATTAAATAAAGTTTTCTTTCTGGACTCTTTAATAGGATATTCAGTTGGTGCAAACGGTACCATTCTAAAAACAATTAATAGTGGTGGGTATAGCAATATAAGCACTCCAACAACTAAGCTTCAATTTAACATTTACCCTAATCCTTTTACAAGCAATATAACCATTCAAGGGAAAAATGTTGACAACTTAAACACTCAAGTTTATATTTATAATCTTAATGGTAAAATAGTTTATAATACATCCTCGTTTCAAAATAGTTTAGTTCTGGATCTAGAAAAGTTAAAACCAGGAATTTATATTGTGAATATCTTTAATGACAAGAACTCTGTATTTTCAAAAATCTGTAAACTATAACTATAGAGGCAAATAGAACATAATCATAACCTGCATCCAACAATGCATCATACTTTTTGACAAACTTTTGCGTGATATAAACATCCTGATTCCAAATATAAATCAATGTGGATAGAAATATTTATCTGTTTAAGTCTGCCACAAAGCATTTGCTGCCACCAATGCCAGCACAGATTTAAAAAACTGCATTAAGCAGATTCAGGAAGCCCCGTACATTGATGGGGGGGGTTAAGGTTTAGTAAACGGGCATTATTAAAGTTAAAAACAAGTTTGCGTGCATTTTAAACAGACAGAGGAGTGAATAAAAAACTGATAATAGGGTTTTTGATAATTGGAGGCCTAATTGCTTTGATTTTTGGGACAAAATGGATTAATCGCTTTTTTCAGATTGACTCATGCCTTAACAAAGGTGGTCGGTGGAATTATGAGCTGAATGAATGCGAACAATATTATCAAATTACTAATGAAAATCTCGCTGAATTTTATTGGAAATCCGAGTATGACACAGTAAACAATAAAGAGTTTTTAACTAAAGGAAGATTAATTGATTCATTGGGAAAATCACCAAATGAACTAATTGAGATTTTAAACAAAAGAAATGTTCAACCTAAAATTGAATATCTTGATATTCAATCCGACACAATTAAAATTCAGGTTGTTAATGACAAATTTTTGACAGAACAAATGGGAACAACAGGAGCATATTGCTATCTCGGAGAAACAGTATTCACATTGACAGAAAATGACTTAATCAGATTTGTTAGAATAGAAATGGATTTTGGTTCGCACGCTAGTCCTGGGGTATATAGTAGAGTGGACTTTGCAGATTTACTGAAATAATTGACAAAACTGATGATTAAATTGAATCATAAAATAGCTGGCGGGTTTCAAATTATAGTCTCAGCAATTTGGATATTCAGTAATTGATCAACAATATATGATTACATAGTTCATCCTGAGATACTTCGACTATTCTGGATTCCTGAGTGGATTCTTTTTGTCCAAGCGTTGGGTTTACAGGAATTTTAATTGCAATACTTGTTTTTTAGAAAAAGCTAAATGTAAAAATTGAAGCGTCGGGATAACTTGACACGAAAGTGCCACACAGTCGGCTACTATTCTTATACTTAAGTTACCCCCAAGAAAAAAAAGCGCCAGCGCGGAGATTAACGGCTACAATCTGAGAATATTTTGCGGAGAAAGTTTCTTTTGCGAAGAATAACAAGTATATTTGTCGCATAAATTGCGGAGAATGAAAATCTATATACACGAAAAAGAAAACTGGACTGACTTCACTTGGGACAATAAGAAAGTGATGATAAAACTTGGTGAAGCTAGAAATCAGCAGGGTAGACTTCTTGGGAAAATGGAATCACTGGGCTTTGATTTGCAAAATGAGGCGGTATTAAATACACTTACTTTAGATGTTATAAAATCATCAGAAATTGAAGGTGAGTTTTTAGAAATAGAACAAGTACGTTCTTCAATTGCTCGACGATTAGGAATCGATATTGCAGGCGCAGTAGAATCGGAACGTCATGTTGAGGGGATAGTTGAAATGATGCTTGACGCTACACAAAGATATGATTTGCCTTTAACTAAAGACAGATTGTTTGGATGGCATGCAGCATTGTTTCCTTCAGGATGGAGTAATCTTTATAAAATCACAGTTGCCGACTGGAGAAAAGACATTACCGGCCCTATGCAAGTTGTATCAGGACCTATGGGAAAAGAAAAAGTTCACTACCAAGCTCCAAGTTCAGATAGGATAGAACCAGAAATGATAAGATTCTTAGACTGGTTTGAAAACGAGCATGAAATAGATTTGGTTCTTAAAGCAGCTATTGCTCATTTATGGTTCGTGACAATTCATCCATTCGACGATGGAAACGGACGAATTACAAGAGCAATCACAGATATGGCATTGGCACGTTCTGATAAAAGTATTAGGCGGTTCTACAGTATGTCTGCACAAATTAGAGTTGAAAGAAAACAATATTATGAAAAACTAGAAAAAACACAAAAAGGAAATTCAGATATAACAGAATGGATTTTGTGGTTTTTGCAATGCTTAATAAATGCTATTGACTCCACAGATGGGACTTTATCGAAAATACTTCATAAAGCAGAATTTTGGAAAATACATTCCACCACAATCCTCAATGATCGGCAACAAAAAATAATAAACAGACTGCTTGATGGATTTGATGGAAAGTTAACAACCTCGAAATGGGGAAAAATTAATAAGTGCTCACAAGATACAGCTCTTCGAGATATTCAAGATTTAATAAAAAAAGATATTTTACAAAAAGAAGCTAGTGGTGGACGAAGCACAAATTATGAACTGCGAAGCACTCACCGGAGGTAATTAAAAGAAATACCAGGCGGTAACACGCGGGACATAAAAAAGAGCCAGCCCAAAAACAGCACATTTGCAAATCGCACAATCCTTGACAGACACAGCCGAAATTTGCAAAATAGCTGTTTTTTTTGCCAACGCACTATACCGATATACTGATAGATTACATCTTAAAAAATGAGATATTAAATCAAATTGATTATTTTAGCTGACTGAAAAATGTATTTCAAAAATGAATAGAATTAAAGAAGTACTTGAGGAGAAAGGTATAAAGCAAATCTGGTTAGCAGATAAGCTAGGGAAAAGCTATAATATGGTTAATGCTTATGTGCAAAACCGGCAACAACCCCGATTAAAAGTTTTTACTGAGATTGCTAAAATATTGGATGTGGATATAAGAGAATTAATAATACCAACTAAGCCTGATAAATATGAATAAGGAGTTCACATGGGTACAAACACATAAAGAATTAGTTCAATATCTTGCAGATAAAGAGAACCAACAGAAGAGCTTAATTAATATCTTAAGAACGGTAGGTATATCCCCTTTAAATGATGAGGAAACCGAAGGTGCTAAAACTGATTTATTAGAAATTGACCCCTTTACATTTTTTTGCTACATATATAAGTACGGTTCTGAAAGGCGTTTGGAATATTTACAAAAAATTTCACAACATCTTAATATTTCGAAACCATTAGGAGAAGCTGGTATTCCTTCAGCGAACGCCCAAAGCGTATGGCTATTTCCTTATAAGTATCTAAGGAAAAATAATGAAATTAAAAGATTATGGACATTGTTTCATGCAGTAATAAATAATAATGTAACAGATGGATTATTTGATGATGTTTTAAAAATTAGAAATGTTGCAAAAACAAAACTCACGGAAGCATTATTTAACGTAAATCCAGAACTATACCTGCCAATAAACGGTCCTTTAAAACCTTACATTGAAGAAAAGTTGGGAATTAAAGCTGATTTTAATTCTTATTCTGAATATGTAACACTACTTAATCAAATTAAAATTAAAACTGACATTCCTTTTTATGAGTTATCATATCGTGCTTGGGAATGGAATAATGATAAAAAAATGGAAACAGACAATTGGACAGACGAAGAACTTAAAGCAGCTGTATATTCATACATGGAAATGTTTGAAAAACAAACTGCTAATGTGCCTTTTGTTAAGCAAGTGTATTATAAAAATCTTGCTTCAAAATATAATAGAACAGAAAAAGCTTTTGGATATAGAATGCAAAATATTTCTCATGTTTTTAATAAAATGGGCAAAGGCTGGCTTGTGGGGTTAGCACCTGCTAAAAATGTAGGAACAAATACAGAAGAGAAAATAAAGAAATTTATTCAAGAATACGAAAGCAAGAATGTAAAATTAGAAGTCGATCATCAGCAATTTGATTTAGATGTATTTATAACAGATCTAGATTCATCAGGTTTACTATTTTTAAAAAAAATATTATCTCGTTTTGTCTCATCTCTTTTAACCAAACCCTTTGTTATTCTTTCCGGCCTCTCCGGTTCTGGTAAAACCAAACTAGCACAAGCATTTGCACAGTGGATTTGCCAGGATGATAGCCAATATTGCATTGTTCCTGTTGGTGCTGACTGGACCAATCGTGAACCTTTACTTGGGTATCCTAACGCATTAAAGCCGGACGATTATATTAAACCTGACAATGATGCACTGGATGTAATTATCCAGGCAAACAAACATCCAGAATTGCCATATTTTCTGATTCTGGATGAAATGAACCTGAGTCATGTGGAAAGATACTTTGCCGACTTTTTAAGTGTAATGGAATCAAAGGGTGAGATATCACTTTTTGCCGAAGGAACTGTTAATAATGGTGTTCCTGCAAAGCTTGCATTACCTTCTAACTTGTTTATAATAGGCACAGTAAATATTGATGAAACCACTTATATGTTTAGCCCTAAGGTTCTCGACCGTGCTAATGCCATAGAATTCAGGGTAACGAAAAATGAAATTGAATATTTCTTTGCCCATCAGCAGGATGTTGAAATGGAAAAACTGAAAACAAAAGGAGCATCAATGGCACAGAGTTTTCTTGAGTTAGCAGAAAATAAAAAGTTTGATAATCAGGATTTATCTGAAACTCACAAAATCTTAGTTAACTTTTTTGAGCAGCTTAAAAATACTGGCGCCGAATTTGGTTACCGTAGCGCTTCGGAAATAGTTCGTCTTATTAACCAATTAACAGTAATTGATGCAGAATTAAAACCGGAAGAAAAGCTTGATATTGCTATTATGCAAAAACTCCTTCCAAAGCTTCATGGTTCCCGTCGCAAACTTGTTAAAGTACTGATTATATTAGGTGGTTTTTGTGTGGATGGTTCTAAAATTGAAAACATTGAAAAAAATGTTTTCGGAGAAGATACTTTTGATTTTGAAGCAGACGGAGTGCTTTTTCCTGTTTCGCTAGAAAAAATTACACGGATGTACAAGGGCGCTATTGAAAATGGCTTTGCCAGTTATGCAGAAGCTTAAAAATGGAATCAAAATCGTTTGTAAATATCAACCTCGACCACATTGAATTAGGTCTGCAACTTACTATCGATGCTAAAGTTGATAATACTTTATTCGTATTGTCTGATGCGTTGGAAAACGGAGAAGCAGAATATCAATTAGTGGAAGGTTTTTCCTATGATTATGAGTTAAACAAGAGCAATTTTGCATTAGTAAAAGACCAGAGAATACAACCACATTCACGGAAAAAAAATTTGGGTGTAATTTCGCCCAATATATTTGTAGGTACGTTAACATTACCGGTATTAAAAGAAGATAAAGAAGTTGGAAATGCATTTGTTGAAATACAACCGATAAAAATTAAAGGTAGAAATAATCCCGTAAATGAACTCCGAAATGATTATCGTGATATGATGGAGTTTATTACAGAAAAATGTACAGACTTGCTGATGCAAGCCAACTCACCGGTATCGCATAATTTTGAAACTGATTTTGAAAAGGACAACGAGACTCTTTATCAGAAATTTGCCTTTATTAAATCGATAATTTCAACTGACGAATTTTCAGAATCGGTGCACCGGATTGTTTCTTCGCCTGTAACACAATGGCAAGAGACAATGGAGCAAAAAGATATCCGTAATATCAGACGATTCAGAAACTCCAACATAAAAGAGCTTGTAAAAGGTTCAAACAGGACTCATTTACTCGAAAATCATTATCTGAAACAATACGGCATGCATAGCTTGCCGGGTAAAATATCTAAAGCTCAAAAAACTGATACTGCTGATACACCTGAAAACAGGTTTGTTAAATTTGCATTAGAAAGCTTTCTTCATTTCTCTTCTGTTATAAACAAAAAAGCACTAAAAGAATCCAGACTGAAACTGGAGTCCGGCTTATTAGAAAAAGAACTGGAGTCATTTTTAAGTCATTCTTTTTTTAAAGACATTTCACGACCTGAAACATTAAGATTGAACAGCCCTGTTTTACAACGTAAAGAAGGTTATCGTGAAGTTTTGCGTGTTTGGTTGATGTTTGATCTTGCTGCGAAGCTGGTTTGGAAAGGCGGGGATGATATTTATAAAGGAGGCAAGAAAGATATTGCTACGCTATATGAATATTGGTTATTCTTTAAGTTACTGGATTTGTTTAAGTCTGTTTTTGATATTGAACCTACAAACATTTCAGAGCTTATAAAAGAAACTTCTGACGGTTTAAACCTTCAGCTTAAACAAGGCAAACATACAGCACTAAAGGGTGTTTTTGATACTGGTACGCGTAAATTAAATATTCAATTTAATTATAACAGGTCATTTAGCGGACAAAGAAGCTACCCTCTTTCAGGTAGTTGGACAACAACTATGCGTCCTGATTATACTTTGTCATTTTGGCCAGGTGGTATTTCTGAAGAAGAAGCAGAACGTGAGGAGCTTATTGTTCACATTCATTTTGATGCTAAGTATAAGGTTGCGAACCTGACTGATTTGCTAAATAAGGAATCAACAGAGGCTCTTGATACAGAAAAAGAGGATAACAGAAAAGGAATATATAAAAATGCAGATTTGTTAAAAATGCATGCCTATAAAGATGCAATTCGCAGAACTGGAGGGGCATATGTGCTGTATCCAGGTGATACTTCAATAAAGAAAAAAGGATTTCATGAAATTATTCCGGGACTGGGAGCATTTCCTGTTCGTCCATCAAAAACAGATGATGGAATAAATGAACTAAAAGAATTTATTCTGGAAGTGATCCACCACTTTGTAAACAGAGCTTCCCAACGGGAAAAAATTGCATTCAGAGCCTATGATGTATATAAAAATAAGCCTAAAAAAGAGGATGAAGTAAACGAAGCTTTACCAGAAACCTATGGTGATAACAGAAGTCTGATTCCTGATGATACTTTTGTTTTGGTTGGTTATTGCAAATCGGAAAAGCATTATAATTGGTATCTTGATAATGGCATTTATAATTTTAGGATGAATGACAGCAATGGTTCTCTTGTTTTAGATGAAAAAACAGTTAAAGCTAAATATTTATTACTCAGACGTAACGGACAGGCTATTGATGTTTTTCGAATTATAAGCAAAGGGCCAAAAGTATTTAGTAAAGATAAAATGGCATCAATGAGATATCCAAATCCAGGTGAGAGTGAATATTTAGTGATTGAGATAGAAAAGTTAGCAACTAATGAACTTGGTGTTTCAGGTTGGGATTATAAAAACCTTGCGAAATATAAGCATTTGGAAGGAGTTGAAAAGAACCCATACACACTTGCAGGTATTCCATTTACAGTAACATTGACAGAATTAATGAAAACAAAAATAAAATAATATGCCCACCCTTCGCACAGAGAGACAGCCGATAATAAAGCACGAAAACACAATCAAGCAGACAGCTTACGGAATTGCAGCCCCTCCAGTGCCTACTATGCATATACGAAACGCTGTAGCTTAATACCCCCTACAGCGTATCCTTTTTCACAAATATTTCATTTGCATGTAATAATATCCACCGCCAGTTCGCTTATCTCACCGCGGCAGCGAATCACACGTAAATCTGCTTCAAAACTTACACCAACGTTAGCGCACATTGCAAAGACGACTGTGCAGGTCTTTGAGAAATTCAAGTCTTTTCATGTGGTATTTACGAATTTTTATCAAACCATAAAAGCCGCCAGCAAGTAATATTGGTGTGAAAATAATCATACCCCACATATCTTCTTCCAAAAATTTATCGGATATAAAAACTTCTTTAAAATATAGATTTGTATAGTAAACATGGATTGAGAAATCTGTAAGGATGAATATCAATGGGAATAGATAGAATTCTAATTTTCTAAACCTTCCGGTAAGCCATATAGATAGTAAATTAATTCTTTCTTCTAACCAGTCTTTTGTTGACAGATTAAATTTATTGCGTTGAAATTTAGTCCAATACCATATGCAATAAACGAGTGCTATTAAAATAAATATACCAAGTAATATATTATTTGCTAAATATAATTTATCATCTGGTCGATTTATCGAACTGACAATTAACCAAACCATCACTCCCACACAAATGGGAATTGCAATAATATCTAAGATAATAAGCTCTTTAAGGGTTTGTTTCGCTTTTGAAGTCAGTAACAAATTCAGTTCACCCCTGGATTTTTCGTTGATTTCAGAATCAACACTTTTCCATATTTTTTGTAGTTCATCATCTTCCATAATTCCTATTTTTTTAAGTTTTGTGTTAATTCTTCTTTTGCTCTATTAATTCGTACACCAACATTTGACTTTGAGATGCCAATGATTTCTGCTATTTCAGCATAACTCTTTTCCTCAAGGTATAGCAACATTATGGATTTGTCGATTTCATTAAGTTTATATATTGCATTTAACAAAAGCTGCAATGATTCATTGTTGGATATTTCATTTTCAATATCCGTTTTGTCAGGCAATTCAGGTATTGCTTCTCTATATTCGATTCTTGCCACTTTATTTATTCTGGATAATGAAATATTTATTGATATAGCATAAATCCATGAGCCAATACTATTACGATTTTTTAATCTTGGAAAAGATTTCCATAGTTGATATATGATTTCCTGAATATTATCTTCTCTATCAAATTTATTCTTAAAATAAACTAAACTAACCTTGTACAATATTCCTTGATAATTAGCTAATATCTCGAGAAAATCTTCTTTTGTAGAATTCATAATCATTGCCTTTCTTATAAAGTACCTCCTGGACAGAATTTATTACAAAAAACAGAAAAATATTTTAAGAGATTGAAAACAAGCTAAATATTTGAAATTATTAAAAACAACAATGCACTAATTAAATGGATGTGGGTAAGTTTAACTTTTGTACATTTACTCAAAATGGCAGCGGTTTGACACGTTGGAGTTTAAAAATCCCGGTCTAAGCATATTGCAAAATGTTGACTGTAATGAGCAGAAGCTACCTGACTAAAATAACAGAATGACTAAAAGTTAAATACTAAGTACTATTTATATGATCACTATAATGAAATACTTTGAAAATAAACAATTAAACCGATTTCTTATATTTTCACCTGTATTGGTATTGATATTGACAAGACTGGGAATTGAATTATTTACCAATATTTTTGACTCTCAAGTTTCTTGGATACCTGCATTTCTTGGATATTATATCTCATATTATAGTGGATATTTTTAATTTATCCGTTGCTGTATCAATAGATCGTTAGATTTTAGACATGAGACAATAGATTTGTGTTTGTAATGCACTAAATATCTGCAATTTAAACAAATATATCATATATTTATAAACAGTTCATTATCAATAGCTTAAAAAATATAAACGAACTGTTGTGTATATAGTGGTCTAATTACTCTTCACCGTTTTTAAAATCCGGATAAGACTTTCAGTAAAGAATTATTCACTGAAAACGAATTACAAATATTAGATATACACAACGCAAAATAAGCGAAAACTTGCCCACTCACGGTGTGACTCTCAGTCACACCGTGTGTTACTGCAACAATAACAACCTCAAAAACAAACAACATGCAATTTGACGAAGGCTACATTTACCATATTTACAACCAGGGCAATAATCGTCAGCGTATCTTTTTAAACAGGGAAAATTATCTTTTCTTTCTGAAAAAAGTGAAAAATTATGTTTTACCCTATGCCGACATTTTGGCCTGGTGCTTAATGCCCAATCATTTTCATTTTTTAGTATTGGTAAATCATTTGAAAATTACCACAGA
>JAQIBR010000078.1 GCA_027858955.1 Bacteroidales bacterium | reverse complement strand
TTAGCGTCAGTTACGAATTGACAAATAAGATATGATTTCCAAGGATAAAGAGTGCAAGTTAATAGAAATTTACTTTTATGTGAGTGAAAAATTTGAAAAAGAATTGAAGTTTTATAGTGAGCGTTTTAGCAATAATAGTAAACCGGAATTTTCAGATGAAGAAGTTATGACAGTATATTTGTACATTATGCATCATGAACAACAATTTAAAATAAAACACATTCATAGGTTCGCTTCAGAATACTTGCGTTCTTGGTTTCCTAGACTACCCAGTTATCAGGCGTTTAACAATCGACTAAACAGGTTACATACTGCGTTTAGCAAACTGACAGAGATATTGTTGTCTGAATTTCAACCGGAAGATTGTTGTTTAGACCAAAGTTTGTTAGATTCAATGCCCATCATAACATGCTCTGGTAAGCGAACCGGAAAGGTAGCAAAAGAGATAACAGACAAAGGATTCAACTCAACTAAAGGGTTTTACTACTATGGGTTAAAACTACATGCTTTAGGATTTCGTAGAATCGGCAAACTACCACATCCAGAGCAAATTCTATTTACACCAGCATCAGTAAATGATTTATCGCTTTATAAAGAAGCTTGGTCAAAAATCAATAACAGAGTATTTTACGGCGATAAAATATATAACGATAAAGATTTTTTTATAAATATGAAAAATGAGTTTGACTCTGAAATGTTGACTCCCGTAAAAGGCGTAAAAGGAATGTCTGATGCATTGAAAAAATTTAACAAGGCTGCCGATGATTTGTTTTCAACAGCAGTATCACGTGTTAGGCAACCTATTGAAGCTCTATTTAACTGGATAATTGAAAAAGCTGATATACAAAGAGCGAGTAAGGTTCGTTCTACTAAAGGATTACTAGTTCATATATTTGGTAAGTTAGCTACTGCATATATTCACCTGATATTTTAACCCTTGATTCGCATGATTAATGATGAACCATTACTATTTGATGCATATTCTGGTTTTGAAACTATTGCCAAGAATTTTAAAAAGTTAGATTTATTATACCCAAATGCTGTATTTATTTTTATTATTGACCAAATAAATGCAAACGAGAAAGAATCCGATAATAAATATCATTTGATTCTAAAAAAGTACTTTTTAAAACGAGCAGATAAGTATTTAGCAATGAATATTGAAGAAACAACAGATTGGAAACAACTTTGTAAATTTCTTAATTGTAAAAAACCATCTTTCTCTTTTCCTAGTTTTAATAGCTATCAAGAGAAGATGTTTGACTTTGATTCATCATTAATTAAGCAAATCAAAAAAAGAAAGGCAAAAATACTTGAACATGATGTGCATCCTTGGATAATCCCTTTTGAGAATTTAGTAAGTTATGGAATAAAAAAGGATAATTATAGAAATGCAAAGTTTTTGGGTACTCATAATAAAATATTAGATGACTTTTTTGTCGAGTTTAATGATTCAAATTGGATGCTTTTAGAGGACTCATTTCCTTCTAATTTGGCTTATTTTAAGAAACAAAATTTTAATTTGGTAAATAATTGTGGATTTAAACTGACAATTGAGAAAGAAAAAAATCAGGATAAGGATTATATATCTTCATCTATAGTTACACGTAAGAGTCATCTTTATGGTAGATTTGAAGTAATCATGAAACCAATTAAATGTGATGGAATAATTTCAGCATTTTTTGTTCATCGGAATGACCCTTGGCAAGAGATTGATTTTGAATTTTTAGGAAATGACACGACAAAGGCATTAATTAATGTTTATTATAATCCCGGAGAACAGGGAATAGGCCACAATTATGGAAACAGAGGAACACCAATCTTAATTGACCTCAATTTCGATGCTTCAATAGATTTTCATGAATATGCAATTGAATGGGAACCTCACGAGATAAGATGGTATGTTGACAATAATATAGTACATGTTAGAACTGAATGGGAACCAACTCCAATTCCAGATTCTCCAATGCAATTTTTTGTTAATACTTGGCCATCACGTGCATTTGATTTAGTTGGTAATATTGATAATTCTAATTTACCTCAAAACTGTTATATAAAAACGATTAGAATTTATAAATGGTCAAAAACAAAACCGATTGTCGAATATCCAGTCAAAGAAATTCTAGTAAATGATGAATAAAAAACAACACTTAATCGAGTAGACGGCTCCGCCAGTAATAACTGACGGAGTGCGCCTCTCACACCACCGTACGTACGGGTCTCGTATACGGCGGTTCGTTAATGATGCCTCGTTTGTTTGTAGTATTCCATTAAACTAATATAACCCGCAATTCCAACCGTTTGATAGTGATCGTAGTGCCAAGAATCGGGCTTTGAGCTACACGCCATCCGCCCATTCTGGTTCTACTCCAGGCATAAGCCGTGCCTTCTTTAACACCTAAACGGATTAGATTCTTACGTTTTCGCTCGGGTTTCTTCCAGTCGTGCCAAATGCAATACCTCAAACGGTTTCTTAGCCATTCATCTAAGCTTTTTAGCTTTTGCTGAATAGATGCCAGTTTGAAATAGTTTATCCAACCTCTTATCAACAATTTTATTTCACGTATACGCTCATCAAAACTTGCAGGAGTTGTCTTCCGGGTCAGCCTTTTAAGCTTTGCTTTTGAGGCTTGCCATTTCGACTCTTCTACCACAAGCTGATATTTACCCTTTTCACCTTTCTGATAGGTAGGGACGAATCCACAACCTAATGCATTAAAGCTTATTGGGCGACGTATACCACTCTTTTCCCTGTTAATTGGAAAAATGAGACCGCAGACAATCCCGATTATAAACCATCTTAAACTTGAATAGAAAATATTTAACCCTCGTTCTTTGACTCTAAAATCTCTTTCTTAAATGGTTTTGTAAAACCTTAATGAAATTAGTATGTCCTGTAGTTAACAAAAAAATGAAATATGACAGTATTAAAGTTTCCTTTCGCAATTATTCTGTAAATCTGATGAAATTACTTGCTTTCATTCCTAAAAATACAAAAAAGAAAGTACATAGAATAGCGGCATAGTCCAACTAAGTTTTATTCATCATTTCATTATCCCTTTATTAAATATTCAATATCAATCAAATATCAATCTTTTTTCCTTAGATTTGTGTGGAAACGATGAATAAAACACTATTACGTTGGCACCAATTAAAAAAAATCAGCACGATGAAAATTAATTTTATCATTATCTTTTCTCTTTTAACCGTTTTGTCATTTGGTCAAGAAATTAGTTTAAAAGAAAAAGCAATTGAGGAATTCAAAAAAGAAAACTATCCAAAAGCAATTGAAATTCTAAAATCTGCTTTAAAAGAAACACCTAACGATGCTGAAATATTTTATTACTTAGGCTTTTTTACACATTATAACGCCTATGACAGTCGTCCTTTAGCTGGTTATGATGCATCTTACTCGAATATTGTTTTTGATTATTTGGACAAGGCTCTAGAACTCAACCCAAATTATGGTGATGCAACTTATTTTTATTCAGTAGAATGCGGTGCAGCAGCAGGGAGAGAAATGAAAATGGGTAATAATTCATCTGTTAAAGAATATTATCAAAAAGCTTTTGATAAAGGTGGCTTTCCTGAATGGGCTATTGAATATGGGAAAAGCACTTTGGATTTATGTGAACATAATGCAATCTTATTCACTCACGGTGATTTTATTCTAAATGTTTGCTGGTATTTGCAACTTTGCAAATCATATCGTACAGATATTTCAGTAATTCCTCTTACTTTACTAGACCGTCCTTGGTATGCACAAAAAATAAAAAACAATACCTTATTTACAAAAGTTGACCTAAACATTAGCGATGAGCAGTTAATTGATATGCATCCATATAAATGGGATACAACAACCATATCGCTCGATGTTCCTAAAACATTAAAAGAAAAATACACCTTATCTCAAGACTATAAAATGGATTGGTTGATTGAACCTGATTATTCATCAAACAGAGTAGTTAGTAAGATTAATAGTGAAAAAGCAAAACCAAGAACATTTTTAAGTGGACAAAGGGCAATCCTATTAAGTATCATTGAAACAAACAACTGGAATCGGCCAATATATTTTGCCAATGGTTTTGAAAAATATTATCTGGCTGGATTAGATGAATATTTTCAAAATTGCGGATTGGTTTCTGAATTGCTTCCATTTAAAACAAAAGAGACAGAATGGAAGTTGAATATTAACAAACTGGAGAATTTTGTTTTTAATAATAAACTTTCCAAACTTAAAAGTGTGCTTATAACCGACCAGCCACGAGTTTCGGGAATAATAGTCAGTTACTATAATTTGTATTACAACCTTGTTACTTATTATAAAAAGCAAGGAAAAACAGATTCCATTGATAAAATCATTGAAGCATATGAAAACAAATTGTTGATTGGGTTTAGAAATGAAAAAGAATTAGGGTTACTAAAGCATTTTAAAGAAATGAAAAAAATAACTGGTGCCAACTATGGCGGCTATGTAAAGCATATAGTTTGAAAAATAGATATAATGAAATTAACTTTAATTTTCCTCCTTTCAACTTTTACATTATTTGGACAAAATATTGAAGGTGTTGTTTTAGATTTAGAAACGAACAAACCTATAGAATATGTTAATATTTTTTCTAAAAAAGAAAATACAGGAACAACATCAAATATAAAAGGAGAATTTATTTTAAAACTTAAATCAGAAATTAATAAAAATGATACTATTCATTTTTCAATGATCGGTTATTCATCAAATGCTTATACATTTTCAGAACTAAAAGAAAATAACTTTGTAGTATACTTAGTAAGAAAAGTTGAGAACCTTAAGGAGATAACAATTACATCAAATAGAGAATTAAATTCTAAAATACAATTCACTAAATTATCATCTCTTAAGAAAGGAATACATTCATTTGGATCTGAATTAGTTAATGGAAAAATATATGTAATTGGGGGTGATGCATCAATTATTGAGGATGCTGCTAAAAGAACACTTGATGAACTAAGTAATACCCCGGAATCAACCTTCGGGGATTTTATGAGGAAAACGAGAATGAATAACACATGGGAAAAATATACTGGCAATCTTCAAATATATGACATCTTAGATGATACATGGACAAGCTCAGAATTGAAATTTAGAGAACGGGCATATCACACTATAAATTATTGCAACAATCGACTATATGTTTTGGGAGGTAAAAATTTATCAAGGAATAAAAAATTCGAATATTTAGATGACAAAATTGAAGTTTTCGATTTAAAAAATCAAAGCATTACAATTGACAATACAAACCCACATCAGGCGACTAGCTTTGCATCATTTGTTTATAATAAAAGTATTATTGTTATTGGAGGGTCAATTAAAATGGCGAAAGACGGCAGAAAGAATTTCTCAAACAAAGTTCATCTATATGATTTGGAAACAGGATACTGGTATGAATTAAATGATATGCCTAAGGGAAAAGAAGTAAAAGGAGTTATCATTAAAAATACAATATACTTCATTGGAGGCTATAATAATATACCTTTATCAGAAATAGAAAGCTACAATATAACTACCGGAAAATGGGAAAATGAAGGTGAGTTATTTTATGGAATTGAAAATCCGGCCTTAACTTTTTATGAAAATGTGATCTATATATTTAATGACGGCAAAATACTAACTTATAATATTGATACAGAAGTATTAAATGAATATGAAATTGATTTGGATTTAATGGCTTCTGAGCTTTATTATTATAACAACAAACTATACATACTTGGGGGTTATATTAGTGATGAATTCTCTAAATCGCCTTCTCCTAACTTGTATAGTATTGATATGAATGAATTTTTAAATACTAAAATTATAATGTCAAAAAAAAATAAACTATAAAAAATATTGCTTTTATGGCTAATATGCATTAAAGATAAGTATGAAAAGGTACATTTTAATATTGTTTTTGTCGCTCATCTGGTTAACAAATAAAATACTGGAAGATTGTGCTACGGTTAATGAAGCAATACAACTTTTTGAAAAATACTATTGGGAAGGATTTCGACTGTCACAACTAATGCTTGTTGACATAACCGGTGAAAGTGCCATAATTACCTACAATAATAATGGACTAGTAGTTACAAAAAGAGAAAAGAGTTATCAGGTTTGCACAAATTTTAGAATTTCCTGTAACGAAGGCATTAATAAACCTCACTGGTATAGTATCGGATATGGAAGATTTAATAAAGCAAGAAAACAACTACAAAACTTAGAGTTAACAGAAAATAACTTTCTTTCCATTCTAAAAGCAACTCGACAAAATAATATTTTTGCCAAAACCATATATTCTACTGTTTTCAATTTGAATACGGGTGACATTTTTTTAAGTATTGATGGAAACTTTTCTCAGATTGCAAAAATCAACTTGTTTAAAGAATTAATAAAAGGCAAGCACTCCTATTACTTATCGGATTTAGTTAACTCAACAAATAGTAGCAGGAAGGCAATAGAGGTTCATGATGAAAAATTTCTGACATCAAATTCGGATAAAATATTCCTGGACAAAGATTGGAAACACACGTCGAAAAAACGTAAGGCAAAATATTATAGAACTTTAGAAAAAGACCACGATTCGGAACATTACATTATGAGAGATTATTACATGAATAATATCTTACAAGGAATAGCGTATTATTCGAGCTTGAATCCTGAAATTATAGATGGCAAATATTTTGAGTATCATGAGAATGGTAATATTAAAGTGACAGGTCATTTTAAGCATCGTCTGAAAGATGGAGAATGGATATATTGGTCGAAAGATGGAATATTGGAAAAGACAATTAAATATTCAAATAAATATGAATAACAGAAAAAACTTATGAAACTGTACTTAAATTAACTGGTGGAACTTTTCCTCCTTCTAAACAACATAAATGCTATGTGATAACCAGACAGGAAAGAGAAAATGAAAATGGTGTAACATTCTACAATGGAGATATTGAAAAGTTAATAACTCGACTAAAAAATGAGAATGGAAAAAACATTTATTGTGATGGTGGTGGACAAATTGTAAAACTCTTAATGGAAAAGAATCTGATAGATGAATATCGAGTTTCTATAATACCAATTATTCTTGGGGATGGAAAAAGACTTTTTAAAGGTGGAACACCATTGATAAATCTGAAAGCCTTACCATGCATACAATACGAATCTGGACTTATTCAATTACAATATGAAAGAGAATAAAAACGGTATACTCAGCTCCAGCACATTTGCAACGCGTTGGAAACTCAATTGAGATGTTAATTATTTCGATAATAATAGCAGGAATAAGTTTAATATATTGGATAAAAAAATACAACCATCAAAAAAGCAATTAAGATAATGGATAATATATCAGACAAAAAAAATTCTCATACATCGTTGACAGGTGAATGTTTTTGTGGTGCAATAAAGTACAAAATTAAAGGAAAACTCCGAGATGCTCGTTCTTGTCATTGTGCTGACTGTAGAAAAGCATTTAGTGCCCAAGCTTCAGCATATGCGCTAGTAAATTCAGAAGAATTCTCATGGATCTCAGGTAAAAACTTGTTAACGAATTATGAATCTAAAAAAGGTGAAGGTTTGCTGTTTTGTAGTATATGTGGATCGACTTTATGCGGAACTTTTAATGGAATTATACAAGGCGTTACATTGGGATGTGTAAATGGTGATCCTGAGATAGAAATTGGAATGCATATTTATGTTGGTTCAAAAGCCAATTGGGAAATAATTCCAGATGGAGTAATCAAATATCAAGAAGGGCCACCTGAAAAGGTTTAATAAATCCACAGTTATAGCAAAATCAAAAAATAAATGAGTAAAAAAATATTTAAAGGATTCTTTATCGGTAGATTTGACTAAATTAATTATTGGTCATTTCCACGATGACTGCCTTGGCGGATTAGAATATTTGCAAAGCATTGGGGTTGAATCAATTGCTAATTACATGACTATTGATAAGTGTAAAAAGATTGGAATACCTATTCCATCAACGCCATTTTCTGATTCATTGACTTTTGATTTTAACGGGGAACAAATTGATTGCAGATTTTTTGGAGCTGGACATTCATTTGACAATATTACTGTTTGGATTCCGAGTAAAAAGATTCTTTTTGGTGGCTGTCTGATAAAGGCAAGAAATTCTAGAGGATTAGGCAATTTATCTGATGCAGTTGTGGAAGAATGGGATTTGACAATTAAGAATTTATTGGATGAATACTCGGATATTAAAACAGTGATTCCTGGACATGGAGATATCGGTGGAAAAGAATTACTTTTTCATACTCTTGAATTAGTTAAAAAGACAAATAAGATGAATGAAAAATTGAAACAGAATAAAGAAAATGCGGTAGCCTTTTATAAAATGTCTTACGAAGGAAACCCACTAAAGGCGACCGATTTATATGTCGGGACAGAATACATTCAACATAACCCAGATGTTGCTGACGGAAAGCAAGGATTTATCGATTATTTTGAAAAGATGCAAGTTGAATATCCTAACAAATCCATTGAATTTGTGCGAGTAATTGCAGAAGATGAATTAGTTGCACTTCATACACATCAGATTTGGCCTGACAAAGATGAATATGTTACTATGGATTTTTTTAGATTTGATAATAATGGAAAAATTGTTGAGCATTGGGATTCATTGCAACAAATTCCAAAAACATCAGCCAATAAAAACACAATGTATTAAGTGATTGATTAAAGGGATTAAAAAAAATTAATTATTATTGTTTTCGATATTGACTTGTTGGAAATTCATCCAAGTTAAATAATGGATTAAAAAAAATAGAGCCTCATGGATCAAGCACTCAAAACTATGATTGAAAATATGCCTGATAAAACGGGTAAATCCATAGAAGAATGGAAAAAAATATATCTTGACAAAGCAATTTCAATAATTCCAAGAATTGAGAATCAACAGATACTGGATGTCGCTTGTGGGTGATTTGATTTTTGGCGAATTATAAATCATTTATTGAGGTTTAAAAGAATTGACTAATTTTATCGTATGAAAAACTTAAAAAAAGAAGACATTAATCAGGAAGTTTTTGATTTATATGATGAATATGCTCATAACAAAATTGAAAGAAGGCAATTTGTTAAAAAATTAGCATTGTATGCAGTAGGAGGCATCACTGTTACATCACTTCTCAGCTTTATAATGCCTAATTATATTGATTCAATCATAATAAAGCAAGATGACCCGAGAGTAAATTCGGAATTTATCACCTATGAATCTCCAAAAGGAGGAGGAAATATTCGTGGTCTTCTATCTAAATCGAATAAAGGAAAAAAGAAGTTGCCGGGAATTATTGTTGTTCATGAAAACCGAGGTCTTAATCCCTATATTGAAGATGTAGGTAGAAGAGCCGCATTAGAAGGGTTTATTACATTAGCTCCTGATGCACTAACTCCGCTTGGTGGCTATCCTGGTAATGACGATGACGGAAGAACATTACAAAGAAAACTCGACCGAAATGCTATGCTCAAGGACTTTATTGCTGGATATGAATATCTTAAATCTCATGAGAATTGTAATGGTAAAGTAGGTGTTGTAGGATTTTGTTTTGGAGGCTGGATATCAAACATGATGGCGGTGAAAGTTCCTACCTTATCGGCTGCTGTTCCCTATTATGGAGGCCAACCCTCTAAAGTAGAAACAGCTCTGATAAATGCACCACTGATGCTTCATTTTGCTGGCTTGGACAAGAGAGTAAATGAAGGTTGGCCAGCTTATGAAGAAGCTCTTAAAGAATATAATAAAGAATATAAGTCTTATGTTTATCCAGAAGTGAATCACGGATTTCACAACAACACAACTCCGAGATATGATGAAGCAGCAGCTGTTCTATCGTGGAACCGAACTATAAATTTTTTCAAAGAAAAACTCAATTAGCTTTAAACTACCCACAATAATGTATAATATGTATTACAACGCAATTTATAGTAAACGTTAGCAAAAATTGTAATTTAACATCCAAAATGATGATCTGTTTCAAAACAATAGGCACGATCCATACTCCTTTTAAAAGAAAAGAAGGTATGCCTATTCAATCTAGTGGATCGAAAGGAATAAAAGGCAGTATTGAATTGAAAAGAGAATATGTGGACGGCTTGTTTGATCTTGAAAAGTTCTCTCATATATATCTTATTTATCATTTTCATAAGTCTAAAGGCTTTAATTTACAAGTTGTACCATTTCTAGATGATAAACCACATGGTATATTTGCAACTAGAGCGCCAAGAAGACCAAATTCAATAGGCATATCTGTTGTCAAACTCAAAAGCATTAATGGTAACATACTAGAAATTGAGAACGTTGACATGTTGGATGGGACAGTTCTTTTGGACATTAAACCTTATATTGCTCAATTTGATATTCATAATATTGAAAAGAATGGTTGGATTAACAATAAGACTGGATATCCAAACGAGACAACATCAGACGATAGATTTAATTAAACAACTTTTGCTAAAATGCGGTCATGTTCAATGCCGCCTCTGCAGCAAGTGAGATAATAACTTCAAAAAATTAATTATGAAAGGCAAAATTTTACGACTGACTAACTTTCTAATAGACACAGCAATTTACTTAGTATTTATGATAGTTTTCTTATTAATTTTTAAGAATGATATTGCTCAGGAAAAAGTTAAATGGATTTCCATTCTTGTCTATTTCTTATATTATCTTATATTTGAGTATTCAAAAGGACAAACTCTTGGAAAGATGATTACTCGTTCAAAGGTAGTTTCAATAACAGAAAATAAAGATTATTTTTTTATCCAAATAATATTAAGAACACTTATGAGATTTATACCCTTGGACATATTGTCTTATTTATTTTTATATCGTGGTTTGCACGACTGGATTTCAAAAACGAATATAATCAAACTATAGTTATATAAATTCTTTGTTAATTAAATCCCAATAAAAATGAGAAAGAAAATTTTCAATGTTTTAGCAATTATCACAATTGCAACTACTTTGTCGAGTTGCGCGACTGTTTTTGGCGGTCCAATTTCAGCTTGTCAAAGAACTAAACCTGCTATGGGTGAACCAGCCCGTGCAGTGCGTGGCGCAGCATTAGTTGCAGATATCTTATTATTTTGGCCTGGAGCTATTGTTGATTTTGCAACTGGCGCTATTTATAGACCTTGTGATTATAGAGATTATAGATAATCTAACATCTTAAGTCTGGTATTATTTATATCAGACTTTTTTTTTGACAAATCATTATTAAACCTTCATATAAAAAGTGCATATTGCAGAGCAATGCCAACCGGCGCATCAGCTGACTCAGATTTAGCTGCTTATTTGGATATTATAAATGAAACCCAATAAGTGATAATGTATAAAAAATAGTTAAATATTATTGTCACGAACTCGAAACGCACAAGAGCTGGTGCAAAAATCATAGATTAGCAGTCGAATACAGAAATGAAAATTATGACTATTTCCTTAGCAGAAAATAAAAGGCTGTACAAATTGGCATTCGGGCTTGCGATTTTTACAATAGTCTATAATATTGGCGAAGGAATTATTTCAACGTATTTTGGATACGAAGATGAGAGTTTGGCATTATTTGGTTTTGGCATTGACAGTTTTATTGAGGTAATTTCCGGACTTGGAATTGCCCATATGATTATCCGCATACAACGACAGCCGGAAAGTAATAGAGATAGTTTTGAACGAACAGCGTTAAGAATAACTGGATTTGCATTTTACGCTTTAGTATTCGGACTTGTAATAACAAGCATTTATAATATTTGGATCGGACATAAACCTATTACAACATTTTGGGGAGTAATTATTTCTGCAATTTCAATTTTAGTAATGTGGATATTAGTTGTTTGGAAAAGAAATGTCGGGAAAAAACTAAATTCTGACCCAATACTTGCAGATGCAAATTGCACATTAGTTTGCGTTTATATGTCAGTTATCTTGCTGGTTAGCAGTGGGATTTACGAATTAACAAGTATTCCATATATCGATAGTATAGGTACACTGGGACTTTCATATTTTGCTTTTAAAGAGGGAAAAGAATGTTTTGAAAAAGCAAATAACGACAAATATTGCTCCTGCGATGATCACGCAGCCTAATCTTCTGCCAGTAAGTAAAGAACAGAATAAGGCTTTAGTGATCTTGAGATAATAAAGCACTTATCTGAAACTTGAAATTAGCAGCAATAAGGTCCCCGCTCAAGCGCGTTTGCAATGAGTTGTTTGGATGATGTCTTAAAAAACATTTATTGACACTTTATTTATTAAAAAAATCCTTTCATTCCATGTCCGAGAATTATAAAATTAGCGATAATGATCCAGCCTATTTTCTAACAATTACGACCGTTGGTTGGATAGGAAATATAAAAAATTAAAGTCTGGCAAGATGGTAATCAGCCAAAAGAGATTTTAAGTAATAATTTTTTTTTGAGAATCTGATTTATATACATAAAAATCCTGTTAAGGATTTAATTGTTGAACACGCAGAAGTATATTTGTTTAGCTCAGCTAGAAATTATACGGATTTAGATGCATATTTGGATATTGTAATTGAATCAAGTCAGTTGTAACGTATCAATAGATTTAGATTTTATTGCCACAAGTAGGAAACAAGCGGGAGCAGGTATTATCCATTGAGATTTCTCTCTTCGATAATGACGATTCTTTATAGTGTTGCATAGGTCTTGCATCCAAAAAAACATATTAATTTGTTTATGTTTGGTATTTATTTAGCGGTTTATTACACTTATTGCCAACACATTGTTTTTACCGCAGAGAAGTCGCAAAGAACCGCAAAGAACCGCAAAGAATTAATAAACAGTAATATAGTCTTTGCGACTCTTTGCGTAAAACTTTGCGGCTCTCTGCGGTAGATGCTATATTACAATAAAAAAAAGATGCTAAATAGTTACTATATTTGAATAAAATTTCAACATAATTTGCAACTAAAAGCAATACTATTATAATGGCCTACGACGAGAATCTAGCAAATAGAGTTAGAGAACGACTAGTTGATTTACCCAATATTGAAGAAAAAGCAATGATGGGCGGATTAACATTTATGTACAACAATAAAATGTGTGTCGGCATTATTAAAGACGAACTAATGTGCAGAATAAACCCAGAGCTTCATGATAAAGTTGTAGAAGAAAATGGTTGCCGCACAATGGATTTCACTAAACGACTAATGAGAGGTTATATTATGATTGATGAAGAAGGAATGAAAACCAAGAAATCATTTGATTATTGGATAGATTTAGCTCTTGTATTTAATCCTTTGGCCAAATCATCAAAGAAACCTAAGAAACAATCTGTTAAATAAACCCTTATATTATGAAAACTAAATTTATATTAAGCCTTATTACAGCACTTTTCTTTTTTAATGCATCTCAATCTTCGGCACAAACTGAAAATATAGAAGTCACACCTGATAAATTAGTTGTTCTTTGGACAAGCGACGATCCTTATGTAGCTGAAAAGGTTGCATTTATGTACACCCATGCTGCAAAAAGAGCCGGTTGGTTCAGTGAAGTTACATTAATTGTTTGGGGGCCTTCCCAGAAACTGACCGTTGAAAACCTTAAAATTCAAAAGAAACTAAAGGCTATGCAAGACGATGGTATTGTTATTCAAGCTTGTATTTCGTGCGCAAATTCCTATGGAATAGCCGAAGAACTGAAAAAATTGGGGATAGAAGTAAAAGGAATGGGAAAACCCTTGACTCACTACTTAAAAAGCGGTGCTAAAGTTTTGACGTTTTAATATGGACTTAATTTATTGTAACTATTCATAGTGGATAAAAATCAATAAAATAATTTTACCGCCGAGAACGCTAAGAAAATACGCTAAGAACCGCTGCCAAAGGCATCCCATCGGGAAAAGTCCTGAATACCAATAATAATTAGCTTTGCGTAATTCATTGTGTTCTCTGCGTTTAAAATTATAAATGACAAATTATTAGTAATAAATGTTTATATTTTAGACTGATTAGTTACAATTTATTATATATCGATTAAAAACAAAAAAAATGTCTGATAAAATAAAAGCCGTAGATCTATATTCGGGAACATTATGGGAGGTGGAATTACTTAAAAGCCTTTTAGAAAATGCTGAAATCGAGTCTTTTATAAAAGATGGGATTATTGGCAACACATTTCCTTTTCAAGCTGCTCCCGGGGCAGTAAATCCTATAAAATTAGTTGTTTCAAGTAATGACTATGATATGGCTTTGATTGTTCTTGAAGAGTTTAAGAAGAATTTATAAAGTATATTTGGAGT
This sequence comes from Bacteroidales bacterium, assembly GCA_027858955.1. Classification (GTDB taxonomy): domain Bacteria; phylum Bacteroidota; class Bacteroidia; order Bacteroidales; family UBA12170; genus UBA12170. The sequence continues at coordinate 9,095 of JAQIBR010000078.1, read as the reverse complement.
ATAGATAAAAAATAAAAAGGGAAATTAACTCAACTCACATAATTCCTATCTTAGCCCTTAAGAAAACAACAAAAACATAAGCATTTTTACATAATTAACTACAAACCAAATAATTAAAATTGTATTTTATGAAATCGATGAAACTAATACTAGGTCTCTCTATTCTTTCACTTTTAATCTATTCTTGCGATACTCAACCAAAAATATATGAGTGGCGAGGCGAAAACCGCAGTGGAGTTTACCAGGAAAATAATCTTTTAAAAGAATGGCCAGAAGATGGTCCTGAATTAGTCTGGGAATTTGATCAACTTGGATATGGATATGGAACTCCAGTTTTTACCGAAGATCGTATGTATGTTTTAGGTGAAATAGACAGCATAGGTTATTTATTTAATTTCGATTTGGAAGGTAATTTATTATGGAAAAAAGAGTATGGTGTAGAGTGGACTAAAACATTTCGCGGATCAAGATCTACACCAACTGTAGTTAATGATTTACTCTATGTATGTTCAGGGCTGGGAGATATTTATTGCTTTGATGCAAATACAGGCGATAAAAAATGGACCAGAGAATTAAAGAAAGATTTCCAAGGTCAATACACTATGCACGGCCATTCCGAATCGCTGATAATTGAAGACGAAAAAGTTTATCTTATGCCAGGTGGAAGCGAATACAATGTAGTTGCTTTGAACAGGTTTACCGGAGATTTGATTTGGAATAATAAAGGAATGGGAGAACGACCTGCTTATAATGCACCTCGCATTATTAAACTTGCAACAAGAAATGTACTGGTGCAATTTTCTGCATATCATTTAATGGGGTTTGATACAAAAACTGGTGAACTATTGTGGTCTTATTTACAGGACAATCTTGAACCCGAAAAAAGAACACTAGGTATGGGCGATACACATAGCAATACAGTTATTTATGAAGATGGTTTTATTTATTATGTTGCGGGAGATGGTAATTGTGGAGTAAAACTGGAATTATCTGATGATGGAAGTCAAGTGACGGAAGTTTGGCGAAACGCTGATTTTGATGGCTTTATGGGTGGAATAATTAACTTAGGTGATTATTTATATAGCTGCGGAACGAAAAAGCCGCAACTGATGAGTATTCACAAAAATACAGGAGAAATTGCAAGCACATTAAAAATTGGTTCAGGAGCAGTTATTGCAGCCGATAATTTAATCTATTACTATAACCAGAAAGGTAAGGTGATGTTGATTGACCCTAATCCCAGCGATATGAAAGTCATAAGCGAATTCGAAATTAAGAAAGGTCAAAAAGAGCATTTTGCTCATCCTGTGATTAATAATGGTATTCTATATATACGCCATGGTGATTATATTGCGGCATATAATATTAACAATAGCAATAAATAGGCAGTCGGAATACAGATAGCTATATCAATCTTAATCAGGAGATTAAGCTTAAGAATAATCCTGCTTTGCACTAAAGAAGAAATTTCTTTTGCTTTATGATTCATTGAAAGAAAAATAGAATTTATCTACTATATGGATTTAAAATTTAGAAGCATTAAAATTAACAATCAGGGGGCTCAATACCTTCAACTTAATAATGAAGGAGTTGATGCCGTATTCTATTCTGCTAATGGATTCCCTCTAGGAACCTATTCGGAATTTTTAAAACATCTGACTCAAAAATATAAATTGAGCTGTTTATCTCCCAGAGCCTGCTGGCCAAATATTGGAGATCCTCCTTTGCAAACAAATTGGGAAACTTATGCCGATGATTTAATTGCTTATGTAGAGCAAAAGTTTAATGAGCCTATAGTGGTTATCGGTCATTCTCAAGGAGCAACCGTAGCAATCATTGCAGCCTCCAAACGACCTGAACTTTTTAAATCGATGATAATAATTGAGCCCGCATCTGTTTCTGCATTTCTAGGTTGTGCTGTAAAATTTACTCCTTACTTTATAAAAAAACACTTCCAACCATTTAAAAGTGGATTAATGAAGCAAGATATTTGGGAAAGCAGAGATGCTTTTTATGAGCATTGCCGACTAAACAAAGCTTATAAAAGAATCGGAGATAATGTGCTTAAAGATTTCGCAGAATACGGCTTAAGACCAATAGAAAACGGAAAATTCACCTTGACTTTTTCCTCAAAATGGGAAACATCTAATTATACACTAGCTCCAACTATCTGGAAATATCTAAAGAAAATAAAACTCCCTATTCAAGTTATAGCAGGGAAACCTTCTTTGTTTTTTACTAATACGGTAAGAGAAAACTGGAGGAAAGTGTCGCCAAATTCAACTTTAGAAATCAATAAAGAATTTGGTCATTTGTTTCCTTTAGAAGCTCCCGAAGATTGTGCTAGTCATGTTTTGAATAAAGCTTAATTGAATTAGAGTGTGTATAAAATTCTCTTTATAATTTTCTAAAGATAATAATGAACCGTGAATACAAAATGGCGAATTCATTATTTATCCAAAGGACGCCGGTGGAGATGTGCAGGAAATATTTATTGCCACTCCCAAAGGGATGCCTACGGCGCAAAACACTAAAACTCCAAATCTCAGCAAAAATGAAATGCTTATTGGCAACAATAAACGCTAATTTATCAATTCAAATGCCTAAAAACCAGAATCTTTCAAACACTATTGAAAGAACTATTTCCTTAATTTATTAAATTATTCTTTGGTGGATTTTTGTGTTTTGGTGCATTGGTGGCATTTTTTTATTTTTGTTGGATAAAGATTCCAAATCTGTAAGCGCATTAAATGAAGAATTAGTCAATAAATTCGAATTGAAATTTAGACAGTTTCATTGTATTCATTAAATTGAGGCTTTTACTCTGCTCCTAAAATCACCCGCTATCTGATAATTCATCGACCAAGGAAGAATATCATCCAAAAACTTAGCTGTTAGCAAATTCATATTTTCCTGATGAATCATTTTAAACCTAATTATACTGTCACCTGATATTTTATTAATTTTCGCTGAAATCTCTTTTTGTAAAGTTCCTTTCGTATACAGTTTCTCCGGCAAAACTATATCTTCCATTTTCCTTGCTGGCAACCCTTCGAACCGATAAGCAATAGAATTATCTTCATGTATTTCAATAACATAAAACCCTTTCGCCTCCTCTTTTTCGGCAAAAGCAGTCCGCTCAATTGATCCGGGGTAGATGATGGGCGTTTTCCTATCCTTCGTCCATAAAATTTGTGATCGATGAATATGACCCGACAAAATAAGATCGTAATTCTCAGGTAAACTCTCAATTGGGATTACATCTTTTCCATTTCGAAAAGTATAATTCGATGGCCCAACAACCGCTCCTTCTATACTTTGATGCATACACAGAAATTTAATACTCTTTTTTGGTGATAACTGTGAATCAATGGAATCGATAACAGATTGAAATTTCGTTTTAACATCTTTTCGAATGCAAGGAAAACCCGCAATATCAATACTAACTCCATTCAAATCAAAGTTAAATACCTCAGGTTTTGTGAAATAGTAAATATTTGGCTGATGCAAAAATAGCGAAACGGGTAAGCGCGAACTTTCATGGTTTCCGGGAACTATAACTATGGGAATGCCAGATTCAGCCAAATTGCCGATTCGTTCATACACCATATCTACAATAGGCTGTGGAACTAAAGTCCGATAAAACAAATCTCCACCGTGAATAACAAGATCAACTTGATTTTCCTGAGCATAAGAAATCACTCTATCGAAATTCGCAAAAAAATCAACTCCTCTTCTCCGCCTGTCTTTCTTTGGTCGTATGGAGAAATCGAATCCTAAATGTGTGTCTGCCAAGAAAAGTAATTTAAGCATATTTTAGTTTATTGTCTGAGAATTGTTCGCTGTTACATAAACATCAATCAAAAATATATAAAATAAACAAAGAAGTGATACAATGATAGAAAGCTTCGGTGATATGCTACATATTTAAACTTTCGTTAACAAAAACTGTTTGAAAAAGGATTTCAAAATTGATACCTTTGATTAAAATATGTAAAATTACAAGTATGAATCATTCTAAATTTTGTCAAAGTAGTGGCATGAATTGGGCGGTGGAACAAATAATGACGGTAGCAAAAGCGAAAAATATTGTTCTCACTGTTATCAAAAGGGCGAATTTCAAAACCCCGAAATTGATACGGCAAAAAAAATGCAAGAATTTGTAAAAGATAAATTGATAAGCCAAGGCTACCCTTGTTTTATTACCGGCTTTTTTACTAAAGGAATTCCAAAATTAGAACGTTGGCAATAAATAATAATTAATTATTAATCTTAAAAATTACAAAATGAAAGTTTTAAAGTATTTGGGAATAAGCCTTTTAGGAATAATTGTCGTAGTATTAATCGTGGCATTATTTGTCCCTAAGGATGTAGTTTACGAAAAATCAATCAGAATTGATGCTCCTATCGAAGCTGTGTGGGAAAACACCAATAGCCTAGCTGATATGGATAAATGGAGTCCATGGAATGAAAAAGACCCTGAAATGCAAAAAGGAAGTTCAGGAGTTGATGGAACAATTGGCGCTGAACAAACTTGGGAAAGTGACAAAAAGGATGTTGGAAAAGGAAAGCAAACAATTACCAATATAGTAGCGCCATATCTTCTTGAAACCAAATTAGTATTCTATACACCATACGAAAGTGAAGCTAAAGGTTATGTTAAATTAGAAGTTGAAGGTGACGGAACAAAAGCTACATGGGGTTTCCAAAGTGAAATGCCCTACCCTTTTAATATATCTTCTTTATTTATGAATATGGAAGATATGATGAGTGATGATTTTAATAAAGGTTTATCTAAACTCAAAGAAATTTGCGAAACCGTAGAAGATGTTGATAATTCCATAACAGAATAAAAAACCAAAATATTTTCAATTTTTGATTATAAATAAGATACGGTCTAAAAAGACATAATAAATCTTATTATTTGCTTTGTGAGCCTTTGCGTGAACTTGGTGAGCCTTTGTGGTTCAGCTATTTATCTTTTACCACAAAGTCGCACGAAGAAGACACGAAGGTACACAAAGAACTTTTAGACAGCATCTTATTTTTTGAACTGCTCTTCCAAACCTTCTAAAACTTCCAAAACAGCGGGGCAAATTATTGTGTTTTTAACACTCAGATTGAGTAATTGATAGAACTTATCCCGATCAGTATGCGGGTATTCTCTGCAGGCTTTTGGTCGAACATCGTAAATAGAACAATAGTTATCATCGCCTAAAAACGGACAAGGTTGTTGCCTGAAAACATAATCGTGTTCTTTGTCAAGCACGAGATAAGCATCTACCAATTCTGAAGGGCGCATCCTCAAATGCTTTGCAATTCGTTGAATATCTTTATCGGTCACAATGGGACTAATGCTCTTGCAGCAATTGGCACAATCGAGACAATCGATATGCGAAAAAGCTTGGTGATACAATTCACTAACCACGGAATCTAAATTCTTTGGTTTTTTCTTAAGCAGAGCTGCAGCTATCTTTCTATTTTTCTTTTGCGCGAGCGTTGCCTTTTCTGTATGTGCTTTTAGATCAATCATTTTTTGAGTAATAAGAGATTAGTGATGAGCTTTGAAACTTTGAACTTTCTTTTACTAGTCGGTGGATACTAGTTATTAGCAACCAGTATCCAGCAACTTATTGTCAATCACAAATTATCTCCTATTAATTAATCCCCCGTCTTTTCTTAATCTCCTCATAAGCAGCATTCAGTTTCTGGAATTTCTCCTCAGCCGCTTTTTGAACTTCTTCACCTAAATGGCTCACTTTATCGGGATGATATTTAATAGCCATTTTATGGTAAGCTTTTTTCACTTCATTATCATTAGCATCTGGAGTGATTTCCAAAATCATATAAGCCGATTCGGTATCTTTTACAAACATTGCTTTTACCGAATTAAAATCAGCTGTTGTCACGCCCATAAAGCCCGCAATATTTTGAATCATTAAAATTTCTGAATCGGATGTCGCCATATCTGCTCCCGCAATGCCAAACAAATAATGCAGCAATTGTAAACGCGATGAATAATCCATCGATGAACGCACTTGAACACTAACATCCTGAATATTAATATCTTTATCAAGTAGGTCTTTTAAAACCTGCATCAACTGAACCGTTTTGGTCTCACCGAAATTGCTTACAAAAAATCGTTTCACATAATCCAATTCCGATTTTTTCACTATGCCGTCGGCTTTCATAACTGCGGCAGATAAAACCAAAAGACTCACACTAAAATCGCCCGATTGTGTCGAGCGTCTGCCAGAAACATAAGGACGCCCTTGATAAGCTGTCTTTGATGTTTTAGTATCTCCTTCAAACATAGAGCCAAAATAAAATCCTAACAATCCACCAATCGGGCCGCCAAGAGCCCAACCTAATCCTCCTCCTATCCATTTGCCGTATCCCGCTTTTTGTGTTTCGAACCTGGGCTTATGCTTATGGTTTATTCTTTGTTTTACTTTATGATTTTTGGAAGCAGAATTACTCAGGTAAAAAAAGAAAACTGCTATTCCTAAAATTATCAATATTATAGTCATAATTTAAAATTTAACGCAAAAATACAGATATCGCATTGCGAAGCAATAATTAATTGAAATTTTCTACTCAATATGACGCGATATTCTACAAAAATTACATAAACATACAAAACCGACAGAATATACCATAATCACCTTCTTTATAAAGTGAATAATCTTTACATTTGCTTCATCAAACACAAAAAAACTTATCAATGAAAAAAACATTTTTTATAATGCTGGCTGTGAGCATTTTATTTACAGCCTGTGACACAAAACAAAATCAAATGGGAGACAATCCATTTTTTGCAGACTACGGAACTCCTTTTGAAGTTCCTGATTTTTCTAAAATCAAAATAGAGCATTATATGCCAGCTTTTGAAGAAGGAATAAAACAACATGCTGCTGAAGTTGAAGCGATAGCTAACAATGAGGATGCTCCAACTTTCGAAAACACTTTAGTTGCCCTGGACAAAAGCGGTGAACTATTAGACAAAGTGGCTAGCGTATTCTACAATCAGTTTAGTGCAAATACAAATGATGAGATTAAAGCTATCAATAAAGAAGTGGCACCAAAATTAGCCGCTCATGGTGATAATATCAACTTAAATCCAAAATTATTTTCACGTGTGAAAGTAGTTTATGATGAGCAGCAAGCATTAAACCTTAATATCGAAGAAAAAAGCGATAAAGCTTTAACAACAGAACAAACAGCTCTACTTGATAAAGTGTATAAAGGATTTGTTCGTGGTGGTGCAAACCTAAATGATGAAGATCAACTTATAATGCGCGAAATAAACGGTAAAACAGCATTGCTTTATCCTCAGTTTGGTGAGAATATAATGAAAGATCGATTGGCTTATACTCTAGTTATTGATAAAGAAGAAGACCTAAGCGGACTTCCTCAATCTGTACACGATGCAGCGGCTGAAACAGCTACTGAAAAAGGAATGGAAGGCAAGTGGGCATTTACCATGGACAAACCAAGCTGGATTCCTTTCATGCAATATGCTGATAATCGCGAATTGCGAAAAGAAATTTATCAAGCTTGGATGAATATTGGAAACAATAATAACGAGAATGATAATAAAGAAGTGATTAAAGAAATTTTAGAACTTCGTTTACAAAAGGCTAAGCTTTTAGGTTTCAATACTTTTGCAGATTATGCCCTTGATAGAAACATGGCAAAAACTCCTGAGAATGTATTGAATTTACTCACTCAATTATGGGATGCAGCCTTGCCAATGGCTGCTCAAGAAGCTAAAGAGTTACAAACCATTGCCGATAAAGAAGGCGCTAACTTTAAAATTGAAAGTTGGGATTGGTGGTATTATACTGAAAAACTAAGAAAAGAAAAATACGCTTTAGAAGAATCAGAAATGCGTCCTTACTTCTCATTAGCTAATGTGCAAGCAGGTGCTTATGAATTAGTACATCGCATTTACGGTTTAAATATGATTCGCCGTAATGATATTCCTGTCTATAACGAAGATGTTGAAGCATGGGAAGTTCAAGAAGAGAATGGTGACCATGTTGGAATTCTTTTGGTTGACTATTTCCCCCGTGCCAGCAAAAGAGGTGGTGCCTGGATGTCGTCTTACCGCAAGCAAATGGGTGCAGGTGATGATTTTGTAGCACCCGTAATTGTTAACGTAGGAAACTTCACCAAACCGACAGCTAATGAACCTTCTTTATTAAGTCTCGATGAAGTACAAACTTTATTCCACGAATTTGGTCACGGACTTCATGGTCTTTTATCAAGTGTTGAGTATTCTACCATTTCCGGGACTTCAGTTAAAAGAGATTTTGTTGAACTTCCTTCACAGATAATGGAAAACTGGGCATTAGAACCTGAAATGCTAAAGATTTATGCAAAACATTATGAAACGGGCGAGCCTATTCCTGATGAATTGATTGCAAAAATTGATAAAAGTGGAAAATTTAATCAAGGCTTTATCACCCTGGAATATTTGGCTGCCAGCTTATTGGATATCAAATACCATATGCTTGATAATGTTGATGATCTGGATGTATTGGCTTTTGAAAAGCAGGCGATGGACGAATTAGGATTGATCGATGAGATTATTCCTCGTTATAGAAGTACTTATTTCAATCACGCATTTGGTGGCGAAGGCTATGCGGCAGGTTATTATGTCTATATCTGGGCAGCTGTTTTAGATTCTGATGCTTACCAAGCCTTTGTTGAAAACGGTATTTTTGATAGAGCTACCGGTGATTCCTTCCGCAAAAATGTTATTTCTAGAGGTGGTTCTGAAGAACCAATGACACTCTATAAAAACTTCCGCGGAGCTGATCCTTCTATCGAACCTTTATTAACAAAACGAGGTTTAAAATAATCTAGGATTGAAAATATTTAATTAAAAGGCTGTCCGATAAATGACGGACAGCCTTTTTTTGCATTTACAGCTTTGAAGCTTTTGTAACATATTGTATTTCCTCGCCAAGCCGCCAAGATTCTGTGTTAAAATGCAACAAAAATCTTAATTTTTATTTTCTTAATTTTGCAATTCCAAAACGGCTTTAAGCTAGTTTCTAAAGAGCATTAACTATATTTAAGTTATATGC
>JAQIBR010000019.1 GCA_027858955.1 Bacteroidales bacterium | reverse complement strand
CAATAGTATCAGATTTAATTAGCACAATAATTAATCAAAACATTAACTATATCACCAATATCCAAGCACCTTTAAATTTCTGGGCGTATTTCTTTAAAGCCTTGTTTGCTTCATTTTTATCAGTAAAATAGTCGATAGCCACTCGGATTTTATTATCCGATTCAACTAAAATGGTTTTAGAATAGCCCATTTCTTTATAACTGTTTACTGCATTAATACCATCATTTCTATTATTGTAACTTCCAATAATGATATAATAAACAGCTGAATTATTTAGATTTTCTTGAATATGAGTAGCAACATATAAAGGAGAAGATTTATTTACTATTTTGGTTGATGTACCGCAAACTTCTGTTTCTATCTCATTATCAACCATTTTACCGAGCCAAACAACAGCATAGCCTTCTTCTATACCAATTCCAATTGCATTCCAGATAACATCATCCCATTCTTCAAGGTTAAGCAATAAATTTTTAGACGGCATTTTTTTACACCAAAAACTTAATATTTGTTGTGCCGGATTTTCAACATTAGACCAATATGTAATTTCAAAGGCTTCTGATGGATATCCTATAATTTCCTTGGCTTTAAGCCTTACATTATTCTTTTTTGATTGCTCGGAAGGATAACAAATCGGTGTCCATTTTCCTTTATCCGACCAGGAATGCATATTGCATGAAGAATCAGGATTGAAGTTACCAGCCAAATCACGTGCATGAGTTTTGGCCACATAACTTAAAGATTTCGACAATATAATAGGAGTTTGAGCAAAAGCTTTTCTATAATCGTTTATTAGCAGATACAATTGATATTCATCAGCACTGATACAAAAATCATCAGGAAAAGTATCCGTTTGGGCAATAGTTTTGGTATTCGAAATCAATAATCCGATCATTAAAAACAAGAAGAAAATTATTTTTCTCATGCCCGATTATTTATGTATTAAATTTATTCTACCAGCTTCCGCCCGCGCCGCCACCGCCGAATCCGCCTCCGCCACCGAAACCGCCAAAACCGCCTCCGCCGCCAAAGCTTCCTCCGCCAGAATTGAAGTTACCAAAACTGCTACTGCCTCTACTGCCACCCATCATGCCTCCTAAAAGGATCCAAGGCAATATAGAAGAACTTGAACGCGAACCCATACCGGTAGATCGATTCCTACCTTTCATTGTAAATATAACAAACATTATGATGAAAAAGAAGAATGGAATAAGACCTGCAAGATCGCTACCTTTACTTTGAGCATATTGCTCAGCAGAATATTCTCCGCTTGTTATTTCCATCAGCACTTTGCTTGCCTTGGCTAATCCGGCATAATAATCACCCGTTTTAAATTCAGGAATCATCTCAAAATCAACAATTTGATTGGCCACTGCATCTGGCACAACACCCTCTAAACCATAACCAACCGCAATATAGGCTTCGCCTTTGGATGTTGCAGATTTTGATTTGATCAGGACTAAAATTCCGTTGTCTTTACCTTTTTGTCCAAGCTCCCATTTATGAGCTAATTCAACCGCATATTGGGCTTTATCGTAGCCTTGTAAATCATCTATTGTAACAATAACAATCTCATTGGAGGTTTTCTTACTAAAATCGATAAGTTGAGCATTCAATTGATTTTCTTGCTCAGGACTCAAAACATTAGCAAAGTCGTTGATAGGATATAAAAGCTCTGGTTTTACTGGTAACTGAGCAAAAGCTGTTAAAGTCAAAGCAAACAGAAGCAACAAAAATGTTGACCGGATTGCTAGAATTGATTTGTTGGGTTTTATATTATCCAAAAGAAATTTCATCGCTTAATTCGTTTTTGTCATCAGTTTGGTGTGGAAAATGTTCATTAAGTTGTTGACCTGCTTTAATTATTCCTTGAGCCAGGCCCCCAACAAAATCGCCTTTTAAAAAGCTTTGAAGCATATCTTCTTTGATTTCGTCCCAGAAATTTTCAGGCACTTTTTGATTGATTCCGACATCGCCAATAATAGCAAACTTCTTACTTCGAATTGCCAAATAAAAAAGGACACCATTACGTAAGTCTGTTTTATGCATTTTTAATTGAGCAAATGCTTTAGAAGCACAATCGAGTACTTCGCCACTACATTTATTATCAATATGGACACGAATTTCGCCCGAGCTTGCCTTTTCGGCATCAGCTATGGCCTGCATTATTCTTTGCTTTTCTTCTTTACTAAAAAATGTTGAAGCAAGTTTACTCATAATTCTTTTTATTAAAATTCTACTTTGGGAGCTGTTTCTGCACCAGCAACAGCCTGAAAATAAGCTTTTTCGTCAAAATTAAACATTCCGGCAAATAAGTTATTTGGGAATTGTTTGATATTAGTATTGTAAGCCCTGGCTTGATCGTTAAAACGCATGCGTTCGACGGTAATTCTGTTTTCTGTACCTTCGAGCTGAGCTTGCAAATCCAAAAACCCTTGATTTGCTTTTAAATCAGGATACCTTTCAACAACAACCATCAAACGCGACAAAGCAGAACTAAGTCCATCTTGTGCTTGTTGAAATTGCTGTAATGCGGCAGGATTCATATTACCTGCATCAATTGTTGTTGATGTGGCTTTTGAACGAGCAGTAATAACAGCTTCAAGTGTTTCTTTCTCATGTTCGGCATAACCTTTAACTGTAGCCACAAGATTAGGAATCAGGTCGGCGCGACGCTGATAAACATTTTCTACTTGTGCCCACTGAGCATCAACAGCCTCAGAACCTGTAACCATTGTATTATATATGCCCTTAACTGAAGAATAGCCGACAAAAATTAAAATCACGACTACGATTAAAATTATCCAAGATTTTTTCATTGTATTTATTTTTTATATTAGGAAGATTAAAGATACAAAAAAGGCTGTCAGACTAAACGATTTACGATAAAATATCAAAAATCAAAGTCAAACAGCCTGATTTAGATTAATTTATGAGTGTAAAACTACGCTTTATAAAATTGGCCAGTTCTTTTCCTTTAAGCAAATTCTGAGATAGCAGAGCTAAATCGTACATTTGTTTTACAACAGCAGCTTGTTTTTCCTCGTCTTTTTCTTCAAGAAGATTTCCAACCAAGCTATGGTTAGCATTTACAACCAAATTAAAGGAATCAGGAAATCCGCCCATTCCCATCATTCCGCCGCCGCCAAGTTTTTCCATATCTTTCATACGGCGCATAAATTCGCTTTGGGTAATTACAAAAGGCTGATCATCTTCGCTTAAAGCTTCAAATACAACTGTAAATTTTGCTTTATCAATGTCCTTTTCTATAATTGGCTTCAAAACTTCTTTTTGTTTATCGTCTAATTTTGAAGGCATTGCATCTTCTTTGGCAATAAGCTTATCTATTGTATCAGCATCAACACGCTTGAATTGAATGTCGGTCAGCTTTTGCTCAAGTGTATTCACAAAATGATTGTCAAGAACACCATCCATTTCTAAAACATCATATCCGCGATCTTTAGCCGACTGAATAAAATTATATTGATCTTCTATATTATTGGAGTATAAATAAACAATTTTTTTCTCCTTATCAGTCTGTAAACCTTTTACGTGTTCTTTATATTCTTCTAATGTAAAATATTTACCCTCGGTATTTTTAAGTAAAGCAAATTTTTGTGCTCTTTCGTAGAATTTATCATCCGAAAGCATTCCGTACTCGATAAATACTTTTATATCATCCCATTTTTTCTCAAAATCTTCGCGATCGTTTTTGAATAATTCTTCTATCTTATCAGCTACTTTTTTGCTAATGTGATTAGCAATTTTTTTCACTGCACCATCGCTTTGCAAATAAGAACGAGAAACATTTAAAGGAATATCAGGAGAATCGATAACACCGTGGAGTAACATCAAAAATTCAGGAACAACACCCTCAACTGAATCTGTAATAAATACCTGATTACTATATAATTGTATTTTGTCTTTCTGTACTTCGGGATTCTTCTTTAGTTTAGGGAAATATAGAATTCCTGTTAGATTAAATGGATAATCCACATTCAGATGGATTTGAAACAAAGGCTCGTCAAAATTCATCGGATAAATTTCACGATAAAAATCTTTATAGTCTTTATCTTCCAGATCGGCAGGGGCTTTTTTCCAGATAGGATTGCTGTTGTTAATGATGCGGTCTTTTTCAACTTCTTTATAAACATCATTACCGTCTTTATCTTTTTCTCCTTCAACTTTTTCCTGAGTCTTTTCAGTTCCGAACTGAATAGGAACAGGCATAAACTTACTGTATTTATTAAGGAGTTCCAAAATCTTAGATTCAGATAAAAATTCTTTGCTCTCGTCGGAAATATGCAAAATGATATCCGTTCCACGAGTAGTTCTATCAATTTCTTCGATTGTATAATCGGGGCTTCCATCACATTCCCATTTAATGGCTTTATTGGCTCCGCCTTTTTTATATGTTTTGGTCTGAATTTCAACATTATCGGCAACCATAAAAGAAGAATAGAAACCTAAACCAAAACGACCGATTATGGCATTTTTCTCTGCTTCGGTTTTTGATTTGAATTTTTTTACAAATTCTTCTGCACCTGAAAAAGCAATTTGATTGATATATTTATCTACCTCTTCGGCAGTCATTCCAATACCTTTATCGCGAATAGTAAGGGTTTTAGCTTTTTCGTCTAAAATAACCTCAACAGTAATGTCGCCCATTTCGTCTTTGAATTTACCCAAAGAAGCTAATGTTTTTAGCTTTTGTGTGGCATCAACCGCATTAGAAATTAATTCACGAAGAAATATTTCGTGATCGGAATAAAGGAATTTTTTAATAATCGGAAAAATATTCTCCGTTTGTACATTAATCTGACCTGTTTGCATTTTATATATGTTTTTTAATTTTCTAGGGGCTTCAATTACAAATTTGATACCACCTATTTAATGCTGACAAATTGACAAAGAAAAAGCCGTCACAATTTAAAAGTGAGACGGCTTTTAGTATAAACTATATGTTATACCAATTGTAGTTCAAAATGCCGCATAGCAAATTTTGAATTTATCCCGAACCTTCGCATTGGCGTCAACCTAACAAAGATTTAAACAATTGATTGTTTATGATTATTTCACTTTAACCTTCTAAATAATAAAAGGATACAGCAACTTGCACTAAACAATACCACTAAAGTA
>JAQIBR010000227.1 GCA_027858955.1 Bacteroidales bacterium | reverse complement strand
TGACTATGGCGGTAGGGTTCACCTCTTCCCATTCCGAACAGAGAAGTTAAGCCTGCCAGCGCTGATGGTACTGCCAGTATGGTGGGAGAGTAAGTCGTCGCCTTCCTTTTTTTAAAACCTCGTTATTTAGTTAATGGGGTTTTTTTATGCTTGGTTTTGAAAAGGTGAGATTTATTTTGGATACTCAATCCGTAAATGATAAATATTCAACAGAAATCGTTTAAATATTTTCTTTGTAGTCATAATATCTCTAAATGTAATATTCGAATTAATAAATTGATTTGCTTTAATTTGATCATCAATAATTGACTCGACAAGTTGACTGATATTATCTTCATCAGGATTTGAAATACTTCGAGAAGCTGCTTCAACAGAGTCAGCCATCATAAGCACAGCAGTTTCTCGAGAAAAAGGAATAGGTCCATTGTATGTATAATTATCCTCATAAACAGCTTTTTCACCAAATTCTTTAACAGCATTTCGATAAAAATACTCAACCCTTCGATTTCCATGATGAGTACGAATAAAATCTATAATAGCATCAGGAATATTATGCTTTTTCGCTAGCTGAATTCCCAAAGCAACATGTCCCTTAATTAGTCTAACACTTTCATCATTGCTAAGCTCATCGTGAGGATTAAGTCCTGTAATCTGATTCTCAATAAAATAGCGTGGATTATAGGTTTTCCCAACATCGTGATAAAGTGCTCCTGCCCTAACAAGTAATGGGTTCCCTCCTATTTCTTGAATGACAGCTTCGGCCATGTTCCCTACTTGAATACAATGTTGAAATGTACCAGGAGCTTTACGAGCTAATTCACGTATTAGCGATGAATTCATATCGGACAATTCGAGCAAACTTATATTGGTTAATTGCGAAAACAACTTTTCAAATAGATAAATAAGCGGAAAAGAAAAAAGCGTTAAAACAGCACTAATAGCAAACAAATAGATGTTGAAAATGCCAAATTTACCTAAACCACCATCCATTACAAGCAATAACATAAAGTACACCAGAACATAACTTAGAAAAATAAGCAATGAAGCAATAAATATCTGACCACGTTTATGTAAGTTCTTAACCCCAGTCACAGCAACAATACCAGCAATCATTTGCAAAAAAACAAATTGAAAACTATCAGGAATGAAGGCAGCTATAATAAGAACTGTAATTAAATGTATCATTAGAGTAAGCTTCTCATCAAAAAACGATCGCAATAACAAAGGAAGTAATGCCAAAGGGAAAAGCAAAACATACTCATTGGCAGCCTGAATTAGGATACTTAAAGGAATAACTACTATTAGGATAGAACTCAGTATTAACATAACTTGCCTGCTATCTTCTAATATTTTAGGATTGAAATACCAGATAAACAAAATGAGTAAACCTATCGATAAAAGAACCAATAGACTTTGTCCGAAAAGGAGACTTCTAAATTTATTCGAGCCGACAAACTGTTTATTAAATTCATTTTCTAAAGAGAATAAAATCTGGAATTTAATAGATGTAACCAGCTCTCCCTTTGCTATTATCCGTTCGCCTTTTTGCACTAATCCTTGCGTTAGCGATATCTGATTAAGTAGCCGGTCCTCTTCTTTTTTAGTAGTTTCCCTATTGTAAATCAAATTGATAAACAAATTGTTTTGCAGTATTTCCAATGCAAAATCCTTATCAATCTTAGCAGCATTCTCAACTTCAGTTTGATAATGCTTTTGAGCTGATTGCAAACTGTACACTGAGTTGGTTTTAACAAGATTGGCATTATTTCCAATGAGAATATTAAGCTCTTGTTTGCCCTTACCAATCTTTTTTACACTCAGTATCCCTTTTGATGAAACTTCTTCAAATAAATGATTAACAACACTATATGTTCTCTCTTTTAATGTTCCTTCCGAATTCTGATGCTTTTCTTCCCATTTTTCATTAAAACTTTTCCCAAGTTCAATATGCATTGAATCGATCACTTTATTTGAAAAGGAATAAAATGGTATTAATTGTTCAAGTACTTGTGTTTTCTCTTTCAATAATACTTCATCAGTTTTCAAAATTGCAAAATCAAAAGGAGCAATTAGATCAGTGTACGCCCATGGCAAGCCCTGAACATAGTTGTAATTAAATCGAACTGTTTTTGGTAAGCTAATAACTATTAAGGTCATAGTTACAAGCGTAATCAATACCCTATAAATTATTTGATATCGGTAACGAATGAAGTATAATATCTCTTTAATAAATTTCAAAATAAACTTATGTTAGAATTATTCTTGATAAAATAATTAAATTCAAAGTTCGGAAATAAAAACGACACCAACAATTTTAGCTAACTTTGTGAAAAAGATACTTATGTCCATTTACGGATTTTGTAATTTAAGTGTTATCCCATTAAGGGAAATGCCATCAGATTTAAGCCAAATGAATAGCCAATTACTTTTCGGCGATATGTTTAAAGTCTTAGATAAAACAGAAAATTGGATACAAATTCAGAATGTGTACGACGATTACATAGGTTGGATAGATGAGAAACAACAAATTACTATCAATCTTGAAGAATTCAATAAGCTCAAAACTAACCTTTATACAAACAACAAATCGGGAACTATAATTTCAAATAACGAGTTGTATTCGATATTACCAGCCAGTTCTTTCCCTTCAAATATAAATTTTAATGTTGGCTCTAATAGATTTGAAACAAATATGCATCTTCGACCCTTTTCATTTAACAGATTTAATGAAATTTCACAACTAGCACAAAGTTATTTGAATACGCCATATTTATGGGGAGGCAAAACACCTTTTGGAATAGATTGTTCAGGATTTACGCAAAGTGTTTACAAAATTGCAGGAATTAAACTAAAACGCGATGCATGGCAACAAGCAAAACAAGGTCAAACCTTAAGTTTTCTTTCAGAAGCTAAATCCGGAGATTTACTCTTTTTCGATAATGCGGATGAAAAAATAAACCATGTAGGAATTTTACTTGAATCAAACAAAATTATTCACGCTTCAGGGAAAGTAAGAATAGACCTTATTGATCACCAAGGAATCTATAACAAAGAAACTAAATATTATTCTCACAATTTACGACTGATTAAAACATTTTCTGCTTAAAACGCATAATTAACTCCAATCATCGCCCCAAATCCCTTTACAGGGTAATTATACCATTGTTGGTAATTGTGGTTTAGTATATTATTTAAGTTTATGAAAGCGCTAAGATTATGATCGAAATGATAGTTGGCTCCAAGACTTAAATCGGACCAGGAACCAATTTTGCGCTTGACTTTCCCTTCAATTCCCCAAACTTCCGATTGTCCTTTTAGAACTAAACTCAATTTCAGATTGTCATATAGCCAATAATCTGCTGAAATGTTCCAGCTCCAATTGGGTTTGTACCAAGCATATTCTTCCTTAGCCATACTGTATTTTTGATAAATTAATTGAAAACCTACAAAAGCCTCTCCCAGTCTAATTCTTAGATCACTTCCAATTTTTAGCACTTCTACACTATCGTAAATCAACTTAAACTGATTGTTGTATACTCGGCTTGTATCTGTAGTAAAAAAAACATCGTTATTCAAACCTTCTGTACTTCCCCACAAATGAAAATCTGCAATACCGCCTAAATTTGCCGTTAATCCACCCTTTAATCGAAAAGTACGACTACTATATTTTAAAGGAATGAAAGCAGACACATAGGGATTCTCTCGACTTATAGAATAATATGAAGGACTTATTAAGCCACCATCAAGCTTAACATAAAAATCCAGCGCATTCTTAACAACATTTACGTTTAGTAAGATGTCAGGGTAAATTATTAAGGTTGATGTAGAATCTATTCCGGCACTCAATACAGCTCCAGCTTTAAAATCGAATCGATCGAACTGAATGGTATAAAACATCTGCAAATCTGCTTTGCCATGAAATATCTGCTGCTTCATCTTAGACAAACCAACCATATCAGTAGGATCACCAAGTCCAATCTGGGTAGGCGCCACCCAATTAGTAATCGCAATTTCAATATCCGAACCTATTCCTACAAATTGATTTTTTAAGCCTAAAAAATTAAATGGTCGTTGATAAACTCCATTTATGTTAATCAAATTTTCGTTATTACTAAACTTATCCCAGAAATAACGATAAGAGCCATTCACGTTTATGTTCCCATTTTTTCTATTTATTATATTGTGGATATTGAAATTAAATCCAACATCGGAAAAAATCTGAGCAGAAATTGCATCGAAGTCAGGAAGTACATCAGAATTCCATATGAATTCACGGGTCTTAAAACCATAGTAGTGAAATGCATCTCGCTCATAAAAACCTGAAACCCAAAATACTTTCTTTCCAATTGTTTTTTTACTCCATACATCAATTCCTGTTTTACTAAAACTTGAAGAAGAATAATTTTCTACAGATGCATTACTTGATAAGTGTTTGGCGTGCACCCCAAAGGCGAGACTATTATTCCATTGCTTATTAAGAAATACTTCGGCATATGGCGTAATGTACAATCCTAATCCTCCCTTGACAATATTTTGCTTATACTTAGGGTCTTTAGGGCTAATATATCTTGCAGCTTTTAATTCTTCCAATTCAAATGTTGTTGAAATTAGTTTTGGATTTGTATAATAATCCAGCTTGAATTTTGTAATAGTATTTAATTCGCTTTCCGGAAAACTAATGATCTTTTTAGCTTTGGCTATACGTGGACTATATGGAGCTACAACAGTTACTTCCTCTTCAGTAATCGTTTGGGCATTAGCTATCAATACTATACATAGCAATAGGCTTGACACTAATACCGATTTCAAAAAATTCCGATTGTACATAATACCCATTTCTACAGATGATTTAAATTGCCACCTGAACTTATTGTATCTTCCAGTCTAGCATCATTTTGTTTATCTAATTCTTTTAAATATTCTAATTCCAGTATAGCTTGTTTCTTCTGAATAGCTGTATTTATCAATTCCTTATCTGTCTGATTATCAATAATACTTTGGAGAGTGTGCTTTGCTTGAAACGTATTCCCATATTTCACATAAATGTCAGCTAATAGGATAAACCCTTTTCCAATCCAATAATCATAAGATCCATAATCATTTATCAATTCAAAAATCATTTTCTCAGCTAATTTATAATCGCTCAATTGATATTGAATTAATGCCAAATGATATTTTGCTTCGGCAGAAGCGCGTCCTCCAAGTAGGCCTTCAACAATTTTATACTCATGCTGAGCCGTAGCAATTTGATTGGTCTCAAATGCTGCTTTTGCCAAATAAAGATGTGCTCTTTTATAACTTTGTTCATCGGCATCTGGCGATCTCAAAATCTGTTGAGCAACAATCATTGTTGAATCGTGTTTTTTAAGTTGATGATAACTTTCTAACTGACCTTCAAGGGCAAATTCTCGATTTTTATCACTCGATGCAATTTTATACAATTTAGTATAAGCTCCCAAGGCATTTTGAAAGCTTTTTTCGTTTCGAAATATTAAAGCAAGTTTCGATAAAGCGCTTTCATAATATAAGGCATTAGGATTATTAGCAACAATTTTATAATCTTCTTTTGCTTGACTAATTAAATTGGCTTTCAATAAACATTCGGCGCGATAAAAATAGGCGTTTATGGCATAAGATCCTGTCGGAAATTTTTGAATGTACTGAGAAAAACCTTTTAATGCTGATTCACAATCACCTTTAATATAAACATTTTCAGCAGCACGGTACATTATCACATCCTGTTCCGAACTACTTACTTGAGCATCAGGTAAATTTTTTGCATAAATGAAATATTCTTGGGTCGTATTTGATTCTACATAAATATTCTTAATAATTACTAATGCTTCTTTAGATTCTTGAGTTCCCAGAAATCTTTCTGCCACCTTTTTCAAGTTGCGTAAAGCTTCAGTCCTATTGTCAAGATTATAATATGCAATGCCCGTTTTTAACAATGCCATACGATAAAAGATGCTATTTGGGAAACGACTTATCAAATTATTAAAGGTTTGTATTGCCTCTGATTCTCTGCCCATTAATAAATAGGTTGTCCCTAATTCTGCATATGCATCATCGCTTAAATCAAAATCACGACCGGTTTGAATAAATGCATTTAAAACCCTTACTTTTTCTTCAAAATCGCCATTTCCTCCATAAGCTTGCGCTTTTTGATAAACAGCATATAATAAATAGTTAGGGCTAATACTCTCGGCTTTTTCGTAATTGATAATTGCTTGAGGAAAATCTTTTTGAAGGAAATAAATATCGGCTATCCGCAAATAAGAATCTATAACTCTTTGATTGATCGCTGAAGAATTTTGAATATACTTAATAAAAAAGGGCTTTGCTCTTTCAAACTCATTAATCTGAAAGTAAGCATGGGCAATATTATAGTTGATAAACTTATTATTTTCTAATTGAGAGGCCAGAGGATTTCCCTTTAGTTCTTCAAGAATCTGTGCTGCTTTCTGATAATTCCTAAGTTGGAAATAGGTCTCCGCAAGCCAATATTTTGCTTTTAATTGTAAAAGCTTATCGTACTTATAATTTGCCGATTTCTCAAGAAGCGCACGAGTTTCTGTATAATTTTCTTCGCGAAATAGCTCTATTGCACGATTATAAGTAATGCTTTGGTAAGCTGCTAAGAGTTGATGATTTTTATTCGGTATACGTTCAATTTCTTCTAATGCTCCTCTGTGATTATTTGCCGATAAAAACAGATTTACCAGATATTCATTTGCTTCCCCAATTCTTTCAGAATCAGGATAATTAGTCATAAATTCCAAAAGTGCCTTAATGGCTTTGTTATATGGATCGTTGCTCAGTTCGTATGATATTTTTGCGAAATTAAACATTGCATCTTCCTGAAGTATATTATCATAAGTAAGTTGGCAGGCTCTATAAAATGCTTCGCCGGAATATTGTTTTTGATTCATTTTCAAATAGCAAATACCAACATTATAAAAAGCATTCTGTGATAGAGCATCGTCTTGAAACTCGATTTTTTCAAAATAGCGTATAGCCTGTTGATATTCTTTGCTCTGCATATAAGCAAATGCTAGCTGATAATAATCAGCTCGAGAAAATTTTGCTCCGGCATCTTTGCGGTAAAATTCCAAATATTCAATAGCTTTTGAATATTCTTCAAGGTTGAACAGGGATACACCTAATACTTGGGCAATTTCTGGTTTTCGTTTATTACTTACTGTATTATACAATCCAGGAGCATCTTTTGCAACTTGTCTATATTGTTCCTGCTTAAACGCAATTTGCACTATATAATATGGAGCAATATCCTTAAACATCGGATTGTCTTCAATTTGTTTAAACGCTTTTAGAGCTGTAGTATAATTATTCTCTTGATAGGCAATATGACCATAATAATAGGTTGCAGATGGAGAATAAATCGACTTGTTATCTTTGACATTGTATAGATAAATATTGGCTTTATCAAACTGATTCGTAAAGAAATAGCAATATCCCAATCTGAAATTATATCTATCTTTATCAGATTGAGTTAATCCATATATTTGAATTGATTTATATAGTGGTAATGCTTGTCTATAATAATGACGTTCGAATTGATAATCAGCCAACAGAATTTCGAGCATTGCAATTTGACTATATCCACTATATTTTTTTTTAAATTCATCTGCTAGATTAGAAGCATCTTTTGCGTCTAATTTTAAAGCTGTAAGGACGGAATAAAAGTCAACATCTCGTTCAAAAGAAGCATCATTTAAGGGCTTAGTTTGAAGTATAGAAAAAAGTTTTTGTGCGGCTAAAAATCTATTGTTTTTATATAATTCTATGGCTTGATGTAAATCACTTTTATGATCAGATTTCAATCCGAAAGTTTGAGCCAAAAGAGGTAATTGGACGGCTGATAACAACAATACGAGAACAAAAAAAAATATACAAAAGCCTTTACGCATAACCAACAAAATTAGATGTTTGCCAAATTACTAACAATATGTGGTTTTAGAATTTTCATTAATTTAATTCTAATAACATTCAATTGTTAATAAACGAAATAATGCGATAATTCGTATGTATAAGGGGGGATTGATAAAGAAAAACAGACTAGTTTAAATTAGCTGAATCGTATTTATTTCAATCCAACCAATACTTCCATTTGCTATCTTTATTTCACACCATTGTCCAACTTTATCAATAACCTGAAGTTTAGTTCCTTCGTGAATAACAAATAGGTCGACTCCATTTGCATTAGGTGAGCTTTTAACCGTAACCGATGGCATAAACACTATGGCTTGGGCTTGCTCTATTTGACTGGTATGTTTTTTATAGGTTAAAAATAAGCCGGCGACAGATAAAAACAGAAAAATCAATCCGAAATAGAAACCTGTTTTTCGCATAAAAACACTTTTACCTAAAAAATAAAAAAGGCTAAACAAAGCGAAAACAGCAAATAAAACTAATGATATTTTAGCCCAATTATCTACCGAAAACATATTGTATAATCCAACATGCCAACGAATAAAAAACATCAATGGCAGTGCTTCTATCTTATCCTGAATGCGAGTATTGGCTAACTCCAAATTAAAAATGACATCATCATTACTTGGATCAAGCTTTAAAGCTTTTTCAAAATATAAAATAGCCGAAGGGTTTTTGTTTTGCTTATAAAAACTATTTCCAAGATTATAATAAAGCTCAGCAGAATGATAGCCCGCATCCAATACTCTTTGATAAGCAATAGTTGCAGAATCGTATTTAGCTTCGGCATAATACTGCTCTGCTTCTTGAATAAATGCCTTATAATCCTGTCCAAAAAGCAACCCAGGTAATTGCATTAAAACGATTATTATACTTAATCCAAACTTCTTCATCGCTTTAACTATTTTAGTTGACTTTCAATTTTACTAATTATCTGAATTCCTTCCTTGTATACCTTGTCCATAGCAACATCTTTATCGCCCGGAGCAAAGCGCGCAAATTCACAATCGTTAAGTGTTTGAGTAAATTCATTAATCAATTCCACGTTTACTTTTTTCTCTGCAAGGTAATCGTGAACAGTTTCTACTGATAGAACGGACAATCGGATATTGAATTTATCGGCTATATAACCCCATAATGCTTGTGATAATTCGACATAAAAATCCTGATCGTTACCAGCTTTTAGGAAATCATTGGCTTTTTTCAAACGCTTTTTAGCCAACTTAGTAGCTTGTTTATTTTTCATCAAACCTTCGTTACTTCGTTTCTTAATTTCTTTTCGCCAAATAAATACAATAAGAATTACCAAAAATAGCGGCAGGAATAAGAAAATATAAAAATAAGTCGAGCCAAAGAACTGACTACCAATAAGCTGTAATTTATATGGATAAGACTTCAAATAACGAATATCCTGTCCGATATAGCGAATGTCTTCTTTGTTTTCGCCTGCAAAAGTCATATTTGAACTTGCAGATAAATCGCCTTTCTCAACAATTATTTGATAGGCATCCGTTGTTTTATATTCGTAGCGTTTCGATTTTGGATTGAAGAAATTAAAGCTTGCCGATGGAATATCGTAAGTTCCTGCACTTCTCGGAATCAATGTATATTCAAACATTTTATAACCCGAAACACCAGAACTGCTTTTCCGTGTATTAGTTGATACTTTAGGATCGTAAACTTCAAAATCGGCAGGGAATTCGCCACTAAGATCAGGAATTAAATCGATATTCCCATCACCGTTTACGGTATATTTGACAGTTATCGCTTCATTGGTTTTTATGTTCAGTTGATCAATATTCGAACTGATAGTAAACTCGCCAACTGCTCCGCTAAAGTTATCGGGTTTACCTTGAGTAGGCAATGGCAAAACTTCAACACTAATTTTTTTTGTAACTAGATTCTTTTCAATGCTGTGATAGGCATTATTAAAAAAAGGATCGTTGAAAAAACTATCAAAAAATGGATCGTTAGAAGCTGTTCTTTTTTTGTTCGTCGGAATTTTAGCCACACAACTTAACTCCATACCAGGAATCTCAAGAACACCGTTTTTTTGTGCAAAAACCGCTTCGCGTTTTAAATCGGCAACTATATAATCCTTGCCGTTTATTTCTTGATTATATTGTTTTAACTGTTGATTATTATCCAATAAATTGATCGACCAAAAGCCCGGGTAGGAAGATAATTTATCAACCGAAAGGTTAGAAACAGGAACTAAAGTAAATATTTTATGCGTAAGCAAAATCTGCTCACCTTGATATGCTTTTTTCTTATCGATAAAAGCTTCTATAAAAAGTTGCTCATCATCAACCGTAACCAAATCAGGCGATTGCGTGGAAGCGTTTCCACTTGGTGATGAACTTTGATTGTTACCTGCAATAACTTCAATCGTAAATGCATTGGTAGCATATTCCTTTCCATCTATTGAACAGGATGCAGGATCGATATTAAAACTTCCTTTAGTTTTGGCATAAAGGATATAGCTGTATGAAATATTGATATTTTGTGAAACCTTTCCATTAACAAAAGAAATGCTCGAATTTTGAGAACGATTTGGGCCACTCAACATTTGGAAACCGGTAAAGGACGGAGCATTAAACTCATCGATATTAGCATTTGCCGTAAACGTAATACTAAACCGCTGCCCTTCGGCCACTCTATTGGGCGCTTTAACAGAAAAATTGATATCCTGTGCCGTTAAGGAACCCAATGTTAAAAGCAGTATGCTAAGTATGTATAGCAGTCGATTCATTTTAATTATTTTTTTTTGACCGAATTGCAAAAGTATTAAAACTAAGGATATAGACTCTAAGAAAACGCATCTACCAATCCTTCTCCTTTTTAATAACTCTCGCATTTTCTTTCTTCCCTTTTTTTAGTTTTTCTAAAGTTTTTTTCTCGTTATTTTTTAGAGCTTCCAACATACGTTCAGCATCTTTTTTTGATATCTGCTTCGATTGTTGATCGTTCATTTGTTGTTCAGGTTTTCCTTGATCGTCAGGATTATCTTGTGGTTTTTCCTGATTTTGATCCTGTTTATCCTTTTGATCGTTTTTCTTCTTTTGATCTTCCTTCTTTTCTTGATCTTGTTTCTGATCGTCCTTTTTATCCTGATCTGGTTTCTTTTGATCTTGATTTTCCTGTTGATTTTTCAACATTTGACGAGCATATTCCAAATTATATCGTGCATCTTCATTCGAAGGATTATTCCGTAAGGCCTTTTTATAGGCTTCTATACTCGGTTCGTATTGTTTTGCTTTTAAGAGTGAATTTCCTAAATTATAATAAGCCATTCCTTTTTGGTCTTTCGCCAAATCGGCTTCCCCGATTTTAGCAAACATTTCGGCCGATTTTTCAAAATTTTCCTGCTCATAAACAGCATCGGCCAAATTAAAAGTACCGCTTAAAGAATTTGGATTTTTATCCAATGCTTTACGGTAATCTATCTCAGCTTTTGGAAAATCATTATTCTGATAAGATTTGTTTCCTTGCCGAACCAAAGCTTTATCGCTTTGGGCATTGGCAAAAGCAATAGAAAACACAAATAATATTACTAAAATGTTCTTCATCATTATCTATTTTTCAAACAATTTAATTTTTCCTGCAAACCGACTCTTTCTTTCAAATATCAAGAGTTCAAGAATCAACAAAAACAAGGCCAAAGCAAGGAAGTACTGAAACCTGTCTTCATAATCGGAAAACATTTTTGTTTCGTAACGCTGTTTTTCCATTTTACTGATTTCTTCAAAAACCTGATTCAATCCTGCCGATGTATTATTTGCTCTTACGTAAATTCCTTTACCTGCCGAAGCCACTTTCTGCAAGGTTATTTCATCAAGCTTGGTAATAACGGTTTTTCCTGATAAATCTTTCTTAAAACCCATTTGTTGTCCATTCTTAAACTCTGGAATAAGCGCTCCTTCGGGTAAACCTATACCAATGGTATAGACTTTTATTCCTTTTGAAGCAGCTTTTTCAGCAGCCGCTATCGGATTATCATCGTGATCTTCACCATCAGTAATAACAATGATGGCTTTTTCGTGTTTATTATCAGCAAAAGCAGTTAAAGATAAATCGATGGACTGCCCGATACTAGTACCTTGAGTAGGAACCACATCGGTATCTATGGTTGATAAAAACAATTTTGCCGCGCTATAATCGGAAGTAATAGGCAATTGCATATAGGCTTTCCCTGCAAACACTACAATCCCTATTCTGTCACCTTCCAATCTGTCGATCAATTGAGAAATTGCACGTTTTGCTCTTTCTAAACGATTAGGCTTGATGTCTTCGGCCAGCATAGAGTTAGAAACATCGAGTGCAATTACCAAATCAACTCCTTTGCGTTCAACTTCTTCGAGTTTGGAACCGATTTGCGGATTTGCTATTCCCAAAATCAAAAAGAAAAAGGCCAAACTTAATAAGATGAATTTTACCCAAAGTTTGAAATTAGAACGATTAGGCATTAAAGCCTGAATCAGCTTCTTATCGCCTAATTGCTTGATATTTCTTTTTCTTCTTAAGATCATCACCCAAAAGAAAATGAAAAACAAAGGGATTAATATCCACGCATATAAATAATTTATTTCTTCAAATCGAAACATTTCCATAGTATACGCTTTTTAAGGAATGGTTTTTAAATAAACGTATTTCATAAGCATCAAAACAACAAAGAAGAAGAAAGCCCATAAAGCATAGGGTTTGAACTCTTCAGTTTTTTGACTAAAAACAGTCACATCAATTTTAGATTTTTCCAACTCATCAATTTGAGCATAAATTTCTTGAAGTTTCTTATTACTGGTGGCTCTAAAATATTTTCCATCAGTTGTAGCAGCAATTTGCATTAGAAGGGGCTCGTCAATTTTTACTTCCATTGGACGCAATTCAATGCCAAAAGGAGTTTGAACAGGATAAGGTGCTGTTCCGATAGTTCCGACACCAATTGTATAAACTCTGATTCCAAACATTTTCGCAATCTCTGCAGCCGAAGAAGCATCGAGAGAACCCATATTACTGATTCCATCGGTAAGTAAAATAATGACTTTACTTATGGCCTGACTATCTTTCAATCGAGCAATAGCTGTTGCCAATCCATCGCCTATGGCTGTTCCGTCTTCTATCATTCCGCTTTTAACTTCTGAAAATAACGAATTTAAAACTTGGTGATCAGTAGTTAGAGGACATTGAGTAAAGGCTTCGCCCGAAAAGATTACTAAACCAATTCTATCGTTGGGACGACCTTTAATAAAATCGGAAGCTACTTT
This sequence comes from Bacteroidales bacterium, assembly GCA_027858955.1. Classification (GTDB taxonomy): domain Bacteria; phylum Bacteroidota; class Bacteroidia; order Bacteroidales; family UBA12170; genus UBA12170. The sequence continues at coordinate 2,655 of JAQIBR010000227.1, read as the reverse complement.
TTTAGATGCTTCTAAACGATCAGGCTTTAAATCTTGAGCCAACATACTCCCTGAAACATCTAATGCCATCACAATATCAATCCCTTTTACCGAAACATTTTGTTGTTTTGCGGTACTCTGGGGTCTGGCCATTGCAATTGTTAATAGAGCAAGAATAATCATCTTCAAAATGAAAGGCGAATGAATCAAGCGTTGGCGAATGGTTTTTGGAGCGCCTTTAAACCTATTCAATCCAGAATAATTCAGTTGAGCATAGTTTTGCTTATGCTTAAACCAATACCAAACCGTTAAAACAGGTATTATAAGCAATAAATAAAAGAATTGGGGATTTACAAAATCGATATTATCCAACATTTACAACCTCCTCTCCTTTTGTTTCCACTTCTATCTGTTTAGTTTCATTTACAAAATCGATTCCATGGTTTAAACAAGTATCGTTTTCCAAAGGTGTTGGATTAGCTTTTGCGAATTTTACCAAATCGGCTAATTCTAAACTGCCTTTTAGTTTTTGCATAACTTCACCGTTAATCAGATGCTTTTCTAAACCATCAAGAATCTCGTGAGTGGTCATCTCTATGGCCATTACATCAAATCGTTCTTCGATGTAAATTCGAACAATTTCTGTTAGTTCGGAATAATATTCTTTTACTTTCCCTACTTGCCAAAGCTTTTTTAAACGCAGGCGAGCCAAGTCGTCGAGTGCTTTTTCATCAGCAGGGATTTTAGGCTCCTCTTTTTTAAATAAAGGTTTTTTCTGTCGTTTTCTATAGAAATAAAAAGCAGTAAATATTAGTGCTCCCAAAGCTAAAATAAATAGAATCCAAGGCAGAAACTCCATCAAAGTATATGGTTCTGACATAGGCCCAACCAAAGGTTTTATGGGTTGAGTTGTATCGGCATCAACTGTAAAAACATTGATTAAATGCGGATCGGAGACTATGATTTGGATAGCCGAATCCAATTCGCTTTTATATCCAAACGAAAAAGCAGGCAAAACAAAATAACCACTATCAAAGGCCGTAACTCTAAGTTCTTGAAAAAATCGAGTAATGCCTTTATTGAAAGATGTATCGATGTTTGATCTTTCAACTATTTCTAAATTTGGGCCGAGAGAATCAGGCAAAAACGGAAAATAGCCTTGTTTATCGGAAGGGAATTGATAATTGATATTCACTTTAACTTGTTCACCAATTAAAATGGCATTGGTATCAATGGAAACACGCACTTCCTGTGCAAATATCGACAGGCTAAGAAAACTAAGTAATACAAGTGACAAAAAACGTTTCATTATAGTCGCCCCTCCCTTTTCTTAAACATTTTCATAAGTGGCACAACATAATCTTCTCCTGTTGAAATCTCGGCCAAATCGACACCGCTTTTCTTTACGATATCTCGCACTCTTTCAGTAAATTGTTTCGCATTTTTTGCAAAATGATTGCGTACTTCTTTGCTCGAAGTATCCACCCAAATTAATTCACCGCTTTCTGCATCTTTTAATTGTACCATCCCAACATTCGGAAGATTTGTTTCTCGTTCATCGCTCACGCGAATAGCCATTATGTCGTGTTTATTACTAGCTATTTTTAAAGCATCAGTATAATTATCGCACATAAAATCCGAAATCAAAAAAGCAGTACAACGTTTTTTAATGGCATTGGTTAAGAATTTTAAGGCTTCGCCGATATTGGTGCCTGTGTTATCTGCTTTAAAATCAACCAAATCGCGGATAATCCTTAAAATATGAGAACTCCCTTTTTTTGGCGGAATGAATTTTTCAATCTTATCGCTGAAAAAGATAACGCCAACCTTATCGTTATTTTGAATAGCCGAAAAAGCTAAGACTGCGGCAATTTCGGTAATCACTTCAAGCTTAAAATTAGTATTTGTTCCGAAATTATTCGATCCGCTAATATCAATCAAAAGCATAACCGTAAGCTCACGCTCCTCTTCAAATATTTTGATGTAAGGCTTATTGAATCGGGCAGTAACATTCCAATCGATGGTACGCACATCGTCGCCATATTGATATTCGCGGACTTCGCTAAATGCCATTCCTCGACCCTTAAAAACTGAATGATATTGCCCCGAAAATACTTGTCGGGACAAACCACGTGTCTTTATCTCAATCTTCCTTACCTTTTTGAATATCTCTTTTGCTGTCACAATATTGTTCGTTAATGACCGTGATTTTTAATCCAATCACGAAAGCTACAATAAACTATTGCTATTAATTTGACTTAAGTTCTATGGAACCTCAACCGTATTCAAAATATCATTGATAATATCTTCTGAAGTAATATTTTCTGCTTCTGCCTCATAGGTCAAACCAATTCTATGACGCAACACATCGTGAGCAACCGCCCGAATATCTTCAGGAATAACATACCCTCTTCTCTTTATAAAAGCAAAGGCTTTTGCTGCCATAGCCAAACTTATACTTGCACGCGGAGATCCACCAAAAGCAATAAAACCTTCGAGCTTTTTAAGATTGTATTTTTCGGGATAACGCGATGCGAATACAATATCTGTTATGTATTTTTCGATTTTCTCATCCATATACACTTCGCGAACAACACCACGAGCACGAATAATATCAGCGGGTGTTACAACAGCATCTATAATAGCAAATGTATTATTGATATTCTGACGTAAAAT
>JAQIBR010000031.1 GCA_027858955.1 Bacteroidales bacterium | reverse complement strand
TCCTTAATGCTTATTGACCAACTTCAAACACCTAAAAATTAGAGTTATACAATTATTGTTGATTGAAGCAACGGTAAACAGCAAATCAACAGATACCCGGAGTAAAATGGTGTTGCGTGAAAATATGCGGCATTTAGTTGACTAATCGGTATTAGTCAAAGAGTATGGATTGATAAAGCCATATATGACCTCTGGAATACGATCTGTGAATGCTTTATGACGAAAGTTGTAGGAAAGCCGTATGCGGGAAAACCGCACGTACGGTTTGACGAGGGGGTAAGAGAGCAGATTTATGTAGTATATTTGCTCTGTGCTCTACTCTACTGACATCTTTTAATTTTTTTTAAACAAGATTTCCAAATCTACTTGTGCATCAAATAATGAATTGGCCAATTAATAGCTTATTATCACTAATTATTTTATATTTTTGAAAACCTTAAAGGTCAAATACTATGGCACTGCTCAACTCTGTTATTAGTTGGATAATGAAAAAGCGGATTCATCAAATCGAGCTTTTTATTAAATATCCACACGATGTTCAACATGAATGGTTTAAAACCTTGATATTCAAGGCTAATGATACAGAATGGGGAAAGAAATATGATTATCGAAGCATCAGAACAATTGATCAGTATCGAGAACGTGTTCCTATTTCTAATTATGAAGAAATAAAACCTTTTATTGATAGAACACGTGCAGGTGAGCAGAATATATTATGGCCTTCGGATATCAAATGGTATGCTAAATCGAGCGGAACAACCTCTGACAAGAGTAAATTCATTCCTGTAAGTAAACACGCTATTGAAGAATGCCATTTTAAAGGTGGGAAAGATCTACTTTCTTTATACATCAATAGCAATCCTGAATCATTGATTTTTGATGGCAAGAATATTGCTATGGGTGGAAGCAATCGTATAAGTGAGGTAAATAGTGAATCCTATTATGAGGGTGATTTATCAGCAATTTTGATTCAAAATTTACCTTTTTGGGTTGAAATGCATCGGACACCAAGTCTCGCTGTTGCACTAATGGATGAGTGGGAAGAGAAGATAGAAAAAATGGCACAGATTACAATGCACCATGATGTTACTACTATGGCCGGTGTGCCTTCGTGGTCTATAGTTTTGATGAAGAAAGTTTTGGAACTAAGTGGTAAAGAAAATATTAAAAAGGTGTGGCCAAATTTTGAAGTGTTTTTTTGGGGTGGTGTAAATTTTGAACCTTATCGAAAACAGTTTAATCAACTATTTGGTAACGAAACAGTTAATTACTGGCAAACATATAATGCATCTGAAGGTTTCTTTGGAATTCAGGATAGAAAAGATGCCGATGATATGTTGCTTATGTTAGATTACGGAATTTTCTATGAGTTTATGCCAATGGATCAACTAGATATTGAAAATCCAAAAATCCTTGGTCTAAACGAAGTTAAATTAGGTGTTAATTATGCAATAATTATCAGTACAAATGCAGGTTTATGGCGTTATAAAATTGGTGACACTATTGTTTTTACTTCATTGCATCCTTATAGGATAAAAGTGAGTGGACGAACCAAGAATTTTATTAATGCGGTAGGTGAAGAGGTGATTGTTGATAATGCCGACAAAGCGATTGCAATTGCTTGCGAAAAATGCAATGTCATCGTAAATGAGTATACAGCAGGACCTGTTTATTCCTTGAGTAGTAATAGTGCTTGCCATGAATGGATTTTTGAATTTGAAAAAGCCCCAAATGATCTTGCTGCCTTTGTAGATTCATTAGATAATGCTTTAAAATCGCTTAATTCCGATTATGAAGCAAAGCGATATAAAAATATGGTATTGAACGAACCCTTAGTACAAGTCGCCCCACATGGCACTTTTTATAAGTGGTTGAAAATGAAAAGTAAATTAGGAGGTCAACACAAAGTTCCACGGCTTGCTAATAGCAGGGAGTATTTGGATGAAATCATCGAAATATTGAATAAGAAATAAAGTATCAAGTTTATATTGTTAACAAGAATTTAAAAAATATTAACAATTCAAAATAACTGGGTTTGCTTCAAATTCAAGTGATTGTATCTGGATTTGTTTATTTGAATTGCGTTTGGTTAATAGATTCTGTTTTAGATGTTAAAATCAAATAAATTTATCATTTACCTTTGCTCGGTTATAGGGCAATATTCGATTGTCAAATTATTTTTATTAAACATAAAACTCATATTTCTTGGAGAATATTTTCTAAAGAAAAATTTGAAAAATATAAAACACATTAGTTATGCATATTGCTATTGCAGGGAATATTGGATCAGGAAAAACAACGCTTACAGGGCTGTTGGCCAAACAAATGGGCTGGAAAGCTTTGTTCGAAAGTGTTGATGATAATCCTTATTTAGACAGTTTTTATGAAGATATGAAGCGCTGGTCGTTTAATCTTCAGGTGTACTTTTTAAATAGCAGGTTTCGACAAGTTGTTGATATTAGGAAGAGTACGAAAACAATTATTCAAGATAGAACTATTTACGAGGATGCGTATATTTTTGCTCCTAACTTGCATTCTATGAATCTAATGACTACTCGAGATTATGATAACTATTTATCTCTTTTTGAGTTGATGACATCTTTTATTGAACCACCTGATTTGCTTATTTATTTGCGCGCTAGTGTTCCGACTCTAGTTAATCAAATTCAAAAACGAGGAAGAGACTATGAGGAGACTATTCGAATTGATTATCTCAAGAAATTGAACGAAAGATATGAAGAATGGATTACTTCCTACGACATTGGAAAACTTTTAATAGTTGATGTTGATAATACTGATTTTACGGAAAATCCGCAAGATTTGGGTACTGTTATTGAAAAGATAAATGCTGAAATTCACGGTTTGTTTTAAATCTGAAACTTGCCACAATTATGCGAATATTAGGTATTATTCCAGCACGTTTTGAATCCACTCGCTTCCCCGGAAAGCCATTGGCTAGGATACAAGGAAAGTCGATGATACAGCATGTTTATGAACAAGCATCCAAAGCAAATTCTTTAACAGATATAATTGTTGCCACCGACGATCATCGGATTTATAAACATGTTCAAAGCTTTGATGCTAAGGTATATATGACAGATACTAATCACAAATCCGGAACAGATAGATGTAATGAAGTTATGCAAAAGCTTCAAAACCAAGGTCAGAATTATGATGTGATAGTAAATATTCAAGGTGATGAACCTTTTATCAATCCAGCCCAAATAGATCAGCTTTCTGAAGAATTTAAACTAGCAGATACTGAAATAGCAACTCTAATAAAACTTATTAAAGATCCTAGTGTTCTTAATAATCCAAATGTCGTAAAAGTTGTTAGGCAAAACAATGGTAAAGCTCTTTATTTTAGCAGGTATCCTATTCCTTTTTTTCGTGAGCAAAATACTAATGATATTTTTGAAAAAGTAGATTATTATAAGCATTTAGGAATATATGCTTATAAGTCAAGTATTCTAAGTCAAATTTGTGAACTAAATCAAAGTAAATTAGAAATGGCAGAATCGTTGGAGCAGCTGCGATGGCTTGAGAATGGGTTTTCTATTCAAACAAAACTTACCGATTTTGAATCTATTGCTGTGGACACGCCAGAGGATTTATCAAAACTTACCAACATTACTTGATTTATCATGGATTCCGCTCTACATTTGGTTTTTATAAAGATTATTTAGATGAATATTGCTGCACATATTGGTCAATTGGTTTTAGAGCACGAATGTGTTATCATTCCTGGTTTGGGAGGATTTCTTACCAATTATCATGCAGCTGAAATAAACAATCGTCAACACCATATTCTACCTCCTTCTCGAAAATTAGTTTTTAATGCACAGCTAAATACAAACGATGGTTTATTAGCTAATTTTTTATCGCAACGGTTGGATATTTCATATAAAACATCTTCACTTCTTCTTGAAGTGTTTGCCAATTATTGCCAGCGTGATCTTGCTGAAGGAAAGCAAATTTCTTTTGGCGATTTAGGCGTGCTGGATATGAATAATCATCACAAACTTGAATTCTATCCAAATACCACTATCAATTATAATGAAGATGCTTTTGGACTAAAAGCTTTAGCATTAAAAACTATAGTGCGTAAGCCCGAATTTAATTTGCAAGCACCTATTCAAAAAGCTATTAAAAAACCCTATAAGACTAAAGTGGTCAAATTGAACAGTTTAACTCTAAGAAAAGTAGCTGCTGTTCTAATTCCTCTTGGTATATTTATTAGTGCTGTACTTTATTTACCATCTTTGATTCAAAACAAAAATTTGCAACAAACATCAGTTATATCTTTTTTGGATAGTGTGAAATCTCCTGTTTCTTCTGATGTAAAACTTGATAATTCTGAAGGCGAATTAAGCGTTAAAGAATCAGATGAGCTTCCAATAATAGAAGAAATTGAAACTAAAACAGAGGAGGATATTAGTGTAAAAGAAAACGATGCTAAAAAAACCAGAGTAAATCTTAATGAATTTATTGTTCAAAAACAAAGAGATATAATTCCTAAAGGACAGTTTCATATTATTTGTGGATCTTTTAGTGAAAAAGATAGGGCAGAGGCTTTGGTTGGTCATTTGAAATCAGAAGGCTTTACAGCTTTTATTGCTGGCCAAAGTCAAATAGGAACTTATCGCGTTAGTATTCAGTCGTTTGCCAATGCTCAGGATGCTTATCGACAAATTAATTGGATTCGAAATCAAGGCTATGACAGGGCTTGGATTCTGAATAAAAGTTTCTAATTTAAATATGGTATTAGATCGTAGAGAATTTATCAGAAACTCCACCTTGGCAGGTTTGGGAGTTGCTTTTTTTCCTAATCAAAGTTTTGGCAGTTCGATAAAGCAAAAATTGAGTATTGGATTTATTGGCATGGGACTTCGAGGAATGGACCATTTAATGAATGCGCTTGAACGTACTGATATTCAAGTGAAAGCAATTTGTGATATCGATAAAGAACGCCTAAAATTAGCCCAAGACTTGCTTAAAGAAGAAGGGAAATCTCCTGCTTTAGAATTTGGCAAAGATGAATACGATTATCGTAATTTATTGGAATTGAATAAAATAGATGCTGTAATTATTGCTACGCCTTGGGTTTGGCATACTCCTATGAGTGTAGATTCAATGAAAGCAGGAAAATATACAGGAGTAGAAGTTTCAGCAGCAATGACCACTCAAGAATGTTGGGATTTGGTTAATACCCACGAAGCAACAGGCACGCATTTGATGATACTCGAAAATGTTAATTACCGCCGAGATGTAATGGCTGTTTTAAATATGGTTCGTCAAGACGTTTTTGGAGAACTTATGCATTTTAGGTGTGGTTATCAGCACGATTTACGCGAAGTTAAATTTAATGATGGTGTTCATGCTTATGGTCATGGTGTGGAATTTGGAGAAAAAGGATTTAGCGAGGCTCGTTGGCGTACGCTCCACAGCTTAAAAAAGAATGGCGATATATATCCAACACATGGACTTGGTCCGGTTGCTACTTATGCCAATATTAATCGTGGAAATCGATTTGTCTCACTTACTTCCCATGCCACGAAAGCAAGAGGCTTACATAATCATATTGTTGAAAAAGGTGGAAAAGATCATCCTAATGCAAAATTAAAATGGAAACTAGGCGATATTGTTACCACAACTATTGATACTGCTAATGGCGAAACAATAATTGTTACTCACGATACAAATTTACCACGACCATATTCATTGGGTTTCAGAGTGCAGGGAACTAAAGGCATTTGGGAAGCCGATGGAAAACGAATTTATATTGAAGGAGAAGCGGCAAAAGCACACCGCTGGGAAGACGCGGATAAATGTCTGGAAAAATATGACCATCCATTATGGAAAAAATTCTCCGAAGATGCTGAAGGAGCAGGTCATGGTGGAATGGATTTTTTCGTTTTAAATGCTTTTGTAGAATCAGCCAAAAGACAAATTGCTCCACCTATGGATGTCTATGATGCTGCCGCCTGGAGCTCAATTACTCCACTATCAGAAACTTCTATTGCTGAGGGTGGACAAGTACAGCATTTTCCTGATTTTACACGTGGACGTTGGATTAAACGCAGGCCTTATGATTGGATAAAGGATACTTTTTAGATAAATTGAGAGCTTTGCAAAACTAAAATCAGATGTCATTCTGAACGAAGTGAAGAATCTTATTATGCTGTATATGAATATTATATGAGACCCTTCGCTGCACTCAGGGTGACAAAAACAGGGTTTTGCAAAGGTCTCAAATTATTACTTCCCGACCTTTTGAGTATTTCTTTTTTTCGTTAGTCTGAGACTAACAATTATAAACGACCTAATCAGAGATTAGGCCGAGCGGAGCATTTTTTTTATTCATAACCTTTGACTTATGTCAAAGCTATACGTAGAAAGGCCAACAGAGGTTTTGTGCAACCATTTTGTCCATTACGCCAATTTTGAATATTTTTTTCTGCGGCAGTCAGAGCTCAAAGTTTATTTCGCTAAAACAAAATAAAAATATTCAAATTCATTACTGGCAAATTTATTATAGGTGGGAGTTCCGACTGTAGCAGCAAATTTTTTGCCTATTCTATGCATAAATTTGGGAAATACTCTGGGAATTAATTTTTCTCTTTCAGAAGTTGATAAATTTAGTGCTTCTAAAACATTGGAAGTGATTTTATTATAGCTTAGAAGTTTAAAATTAGAATTCTTCAATTGTTTATGAAGGTTTTCAAGCTCGACTTTATGTCTGAAATCTGCAAAAAGAAAATGACCTTCAGGTTTTAAAACCCTATGAACTTCGTTTAAGAATTTATCCATTGCGGAGTAACGATGCGAAGATTCAACATTTAAAAGCGCATCGAAGCTATTATTTTCAAATTCTAAAAGCTCTGCATTACCTTGTAAAAATGTAATTCCATCATCTTCATAGTGTTTTTTGCAAAATTTTATAGCAGTTTTATCTAAATCAACACCCGTTACTTTGTTCGGCGATAAATATCTTTTTATATAGGATAAACCGCCACCTCTTCCACAACCGACTTCTAAAATATTTTTCCCTTTTAATTCAATACCGCTCGCAACCAAATTATAAAGTTGAGCTGAATATTTGTTTTTTTTATCCTTTTCCTCAAGGTGTATTTCATGACCATTATTTGAATAGCCATAATTCATAAAAGTGATGTCGGCATTTTTATCAACCTTACTTATATACCAATATAAAACCCTGAAAAAAGCAGAAGTGATTTTTTTTGACATTGTTCCGGTTCTTAAATTAATTTAGGCAAAGCTAATAATTTACGAATCACGTGCAAGCAATGTAACAGAAATCAATCGCGGAATTTTTGCGTCACAGCTTTTTCGGACTAATTCGTTATTTGAAGATGAATCTGCTATAAGTCTAATCTTCAAGATGTTGAAATTCATCTCGATCAGCTTTTAGATTTGCAAAGGTCTCAGAAGGCCTATCTTCCAACAAAAAGCGAACAAGTCTGGTTAGGCCGAGAGTGGGGGATTGCTTGAATCTAAAATCGTTGATCCTTGTTCGATATCCATTTTCTAATCCAGATCAGGATGTATCCGAATAATATTTTGCATCAAATGATCGAGCTGTAACTCTCTTTGCTCTTTTGGAATCTTTCTGTTATCGGCGTTAAGCACTATCACCATATTTAATGCAGGGACTATATTTATAATTTGACCACCATTTCCGGGAATAAACCAAACATCAAAGCCCAAATCTGTTTTTGCCATTTGCCATTG
>JAQIBR010000202.1 GCA_027858955.1 Bacteroidales bacterium | reverse complement strand
CTTCATTATGGCTAAGGTTTTTTAAGAAAGTATCGGTTTTCTTTTCTCAATAATCAAGAGTGGATAAAAGATTAAGTCCTTTTTTGGTAATTAAAATGTCTTTTTGGCGGCGATCTATTGCATTTTCATTCCTTTCAATATAGCCCTTTTTCAATAGTCGATCTATTAGTCTACTTACATCAGAATTTTTATCTAGCATACGTTCTTTTATGAAACCTATCGAAATGGATTTTTCCGACTGATAACCACGTAAAACCTTTAAAATATTATATTGAGGTTCCGATAAGCCATGCTTTTTCATCAGTTGTAAAAACTGATAGCTAAATTGTTTTACTGTATAAATTAAATTGATGGCTCCTTTATGATATTCATCTCTAAAGCGACCTTTTATTTCGTCTTCAATTTTCATTATGCTTAGCTGAATTAATTCAGTTGAAGCTATTCCCTTTGGAAATAGCTTCAACTGAAGAATTAGTATTTAAATATCTGAGGCCTTCTAATATAGGCAGTTACCCACACCAATATCAAAACTATAGAAGGCATCATAATTGATTGAGCTCCGGTCATATGTAGAATAATTGCTCCACCCATATAGGCACTCAACAATAGTGTTCCAAAAAATTTTGTTCTGGGTACTAAAAATAATAAAGCCGATACAATTTCGCCTACAGCAATAATAACGCGCCAATCAGCTAACTTCATTTGCTCCATTTGTTCTGGATTTAGGAATAATTTTCCTGCGGCGCTATAAAGGTATAGTGCTGTTAATAGGCCTGCTAATACCCAGCCAATTATTTGTCTTGTTTTTGAAATTTCCATTGTTTTAAGCTTAAGTTATTTTATTGTTTAATTTGTTTATCTCTTTAGTAGTTTTGAAATTACTTTTTTCCAATTAATCGAATAATTGAGGCTCGACCCATATGATGTTCACCCTCGTTTAAATAAGTTTCTGTCTCTGTCAACTTTATTTCTGAAAGTTCATCAAAATCCGCTTTCAATTCCTGAGGTGAAAAAAGCAAATCCAGACTTTTTGGCCCACCAGTCAAATTATTAATTTGATCCTTCGAAAAACCCTCAAGTATTAGCATTCCACCGGGTTTTAAAAACTTAATCAGCTTTTGATGATTTTGTTGCCGATTACTGCTATGAGCATATATTAATGCTATTAAATCAAAAGTATTCGCTTCATATTTAGCATCTTCATAGGAACTAATTTCATAATTAAGTTCAACTGATTTTTCTCGTGCAAGTTTCTCAGCCTTATCTTTCGCTTTATAACTGCTGTCAAAGGATTCTACTTGCCAATTATTTTGAGCAGCAAAAACAGCATTTCTACCTTCGCCTTCGGCGGGAAGGAGGATTTTTCCATTAGGCAGTTTTAGAATTTGCTCTTTAAAAAATTCGTTTGGCTCTTTGCCATACACATATTCATTTTGTGCATAGCGTTTATTCCACATTTCTATCATTGAATTAAAGGTTTGGCAAATGCTATTGATAAAAGATACTGAAAAGGCTTCATATATGTACTTAGGCAAAACATTGTATTTGTTTTTTAATTATTAATGTCTTTTTTATATTATACTTATAGATTCCTGGTTTATCCATTTGTTAGATATTTTCTGGGGGTGCTTCTTGATATTTGATTACTCCATCTGGAATTATTTCCCAATTAGCTTTTGAGCCAACGTAAATATGCATTCCAATTTCTATATCAGGATCATCATTTACACAGCCTAATGTTACACCGTGAATATTACCATCCAAAGTACCAGTCAATGTTGAACCACAAATGCTACAGAACTGCAGGCCTTCTCCTTTTTTTGATTTATATATTGTAAGTAGGGTTTTGCCAGAAACCCAAGAAAATTCATCCGGGTTTACTAATGCATATGCTGAAGCTTGAGCACTAAAAGCTTTCCTGCAATCTGGACAATGACAAGAACGAGCATCTCTAAGTTTTCCTTCAATTTTGTATTTTATAAGTCCACAAAAACATCCACCTGTTATCGAGGTTTGAGGTTTTTTCTTTTTCGATATATTATCCATAATCCATTATGCTTAATTTGCCCTAATTCAAATAGATATGCGGCAACAGCAAAATTAACGAATAAGGAATGGGCTTAATGAACTAAAATCATAATTCTATGTTAAGAAACTGATTTTACATTGAATCCTTTGAAAAAGTCTTGAGAATTCGATTATGAGATGATTAGTGATATTTATTAGATAAGGCTTTTTATTCAGTAGGAAAAGGTAATTTATGCTGTCTTAAAAACGAAAGTTTGTCCCAATACCCTCTTTGTAAAACTATTTTATCATCAACTATTTGAAAAAAGCCGCATCCTCTTAGACAAAGTGGGTCTTTCCATTCTAAAATTGCCCATTCGCCATCTTCAAAAATATTTTCAATAATACAGGTCATTTCGGCTTGAGCAAATTCCTTTTCAAACATCTGTTTAATAGCCTGTTTACCAGTAACTGGACTATTGGCAACCTGATCGTTTATTGCATTATCAGCATATAAATCGGCTATTTGTTCCGCATCAGCTTTATTAAAAGCTATAACCCATTTTTCAACTATTTCTTTTGGACTCATTTTCTTCTCCGTTAAAATGATATAGAAAAACCAGGATACCTTCTAATGCTGGTTTTTTATTGCCTTCAATCTCTAGTCTAACTTTAATGTGAGCCTTGGTAATCCCACGTAAATTTACTAAAGAATGAACGCCGGCTCTAATTCGGACTTTGTCATCGACCAATACAGCTTGGTTAAATTTTAGCTTTTCGATTCCATAATTCACTAGCATTTTTAAATTGTTAACTTCTATAACTTTTACCCACAGATAGGGAAGAATTGACAAACTTAGGTATCCATGGGCGATTGTTGTTTTATATGGACTATCAGTCTTAGCTTTTTCAGGATTTGTATGTATCCACTGATGATCTAGCGTTGCATCGGCAAAAAGATTGATTTGCTCTTGAGTAATTTTATGGTAATCAGATACACCTAACTCTTTTCCAATATATTTTTCAAATTCACTATAACTGTTTATAACTAATTTCTCCATAATTTAATGTTAAAATAGGTTTTCTTCAGAATGTTTTGTTTAGTAAGCATTTGTAAAGTTAGTAAATATTCACTAATCTAAATAAAAAATATTTGTATTTTGTTGTAAATTTAAGGTATTTTAAGAATTGAATATTGAATTAGGCTAATACAAATAATGCAAAACCCAATAGAATCATTTGGTCAGCTTGGATATTGGAATAATTAAATAGGTTAGAAAAAGATTCTCAATTTTTAAGAATAATATGTTTTAAAAAAATGGCTTTTTTATTTTATCTCCTTAAAAAAATAAACATTAAACAGCTCATCGCTTTCTTTCACTACCCAATGGCTATACTGTAAGCTTGTTGCTTTATCGATAAGTGGAGCCGGGATAAATGAAGAAACCAATTTGTAAATCGTATCCGCTTTCAATTGCTGTAAATCTGAAATTACCTGATTTACAGGATGTTCGCCCGCAGCAAGCATTTCGCGTACATCAAATTCCTGTGCAATATTTTTTTCATCAAACCAGGCAGGTTTAGAAGTTGCGTAGGGATTATCATTTGCGATGGAAATTAAATCTTGTCCAACTTCTTTACGTAGTAGATTAATCAATTCTCCAACCTCGATATTGCCAATATTTGCTGCTTGCTGAAGCGTGACAATCTTGGCAACTGTTTTTCTTAGAATCGGGTTTTTAAGTTTTTTGAAAGCCGGAACTCGACTTATCAGTAAATCTTCTAATTGAGGATATGCATCGATAAATTGCATAACTTTTGTCTTGGGACTTATAACTAATTTTGTATTTTCCATAATTTATTTATAAGATAAAATTCTTTGTTCGCCTTCTAACTCTCTGTAAACATTCACATTATGCGAAACTTCCAAAGTACCTAAGTATTCGTCTTTATCATTGCGCATGGCAAAGTATTCTATATGAATCATTTTGCCACCCATGTTTATCCAAAAAGGAGCTCTTGATGCTTTTCCCGATCTGAAATCATCAATTATTTTATCTACAATATGAGCACTTGCAGGTGGATGACAATTTCTAACATCACGGTTTAGGATAGCACGGTTGCGTTGAAAAATTCGTTCTGATCCTTGGGAAAAATATTTTACTTTATCATCCTTATCAACAAATGTCATATCGATTGGTAAGGTGTTTAAAAGAGTCATTAATTCTTCAGGCGAAAAACTACCGGAAGGAAATTGAATTTTCCCACTTACTTTTTGAGCATCATTAATCGATTCTTCTGCTGCCCAATCGGGCTTCCATTCGTCCTTAGGATCGTAAAGGCAATAACCAATTTCGAGCGATTGTTTGCTAACCTCGTACCAATCTGCATCGGTGAGTTTATCGTTCGACATTGGGAAAAGAATTTCTTCTTCTTTAACAGTCATCTCATCAACACCTATGGCTGCAGGTAATAAAATTATTTCTGCGGACGCCAATAATTCTTCAGCAGAGATGTTTTCAGTTTTTAAAATCTCAATTCCGCCTTTTATTAATTCACGAATCTCATCATGTTTGCCCCACATTACTTTTGGAGGTCCTGTAATTCCTTGATTTTCAAGATAGGGAAAAAGTAAATACTCTTTTCTTTGATAATGTTTGTCAACATCGAGTAAATCGTTAAAAAGTGCTCTTAGCGCCAATACATTTGTTTGAAAATTAGTTTCCGGATTTTGCTCAATGGCAGTAAATAAATCTTTAATCTGCTTTACAACACGTTTAAGCTCTTTATTTTCTTTAGTAAAAACATCAATAGGATGTCCGGGTGGTACATATTTAAAGCCTGACAAGTCAACATGGCCAGTTAAAACCTTAGAATGCGCATCACAAAGTTTTAGTATTTCTTCTTCCGGAAGTCCTTCACTAATAAGCTCTTGCTCAACTTCAACAACTTCACCATAAGGAATTTGGCTTAGGCTGTTAAGTAATTCTTCGCGCACATCTTCTTGTGTACCACCTTCATGTAATTTCAATATCAGCGCTTTAAGCTGCTTTTTTCTCTCGAAAGAATTGTTTATTAACTCACTCATGTTTTTATTTTTTATATAAATAATGTGGTACTGAAATGCCTGACAAAATTAATGGTTTATTGCTGATTCATCAATACCCAACAATGGGTATTTATAAAAAAGTATGAGGATTTTATTATCGAAATATGAAACTGAAAAATATTCCGCGTTTTATAGGCTTTATTTTTAATCTAAATTTTTATTCTGTTTTACCTCGATGAGTTTTGAAATATCATAGCCCCTTTTTTTCAGGTTTTCGAGGATAGAATTGTAGCTTGAAGGATCCATCTGTGGGCTTCGGCTCAGTATCCATAAATAGTTATCAGAACTGCTGCCTATAACTGCATATTGGTAATCTTTATCCAATTCCATTACAAAGTAATCGGCATAAAAAATCCAGAAGAATGAGACTTTTAATTTTGCAGGTTCATGATTGGGTCTGGAATTTTAGCTTTGCCAATTGCTTGTTTAAATTCTCCTTCTAAGGAACCCTTGTATCCTCTATTCAATACTTTAATTTTACCATCCTCCCGAAGGCTATAGGTAGCAGTTACTTCTTCCAATCCACGCTCAAAGCTGTGGTCGTAACGCGCAATTTCGTACCAGATTCCTAAATACTTCTGGATATCAATTTGTTTGACTACAGTTTTGTCAATCATTGAGTTATGTGATTTGCAGGAAGTGAATAATAATGCGAAAATCATAATTAAAAAATCGATTCTTATAAATTTAATATGCGTTCCCATGGTTCAATTTCTCCTTTAACTAGTTCAAATATAGGATGTATTTCGAGTTGTTTATGCATTTTGAATCATAAACGTTACAATTTAATCATTATTCCTACAGTTGGTAAAACCGTGCCTGATGTGTTTGCTATCGATTGCAAAATATATTTGGTTCCGTCATTGGTTGTCGCAAAAGTACCATCTGTATTCTTTTCTCTTACAATAATATCCTGACCAATATTTTTAAAATTATAAGCATTTTGGATATCGATGTAGAGCATCAAGGTCCATTTCTTAAAAAAGTAATTCTTATCGATTCTTAAATCCAATTGATGAAAAGCAGCAAATCTTTCGGAATTGAGCCTGGAATAATCCAAATAGGCCTGTCCGATTGCATCCCATGCCTGAACATTGGAAGATGTTTCCAGGTCAAATGGTGTATAGGGTAAACCGCCCACAAATCGCCATTTAAATCCAATGCGCCAGTCTTTTTTTAACTCCTTTGAGCCTGTAATGCTTAGTAGATGTTTGCTATCCCAGGAGGAAGGAATAAAGCTACCACTTAAATCGGTAAACAGACTTTGCACATAAGTATAAGATGCCAAAACCGAAAATGTTTCATAATTCCATCTGTTTAAAATCTCGAAACCATAAGATCTTCCTTTTCCGGTAAATGTAACAGGGGCGGCTCCGGCAACACTGCTATAAGCAGCTCCTTGATTTGCCAGACTTGCTCCGCTTACCAAATCGATCGGATATTGAAAATAATCTTTATAAAAGCCCTCAAGCGAAAGCAAAACCTTTTCTGAGAAGCGATGTTCGATTCCTAAATTGTATTGATTTAAACCAATGAATCGGGCATCTTGCAAATTGACCAAAGTTCCTGCATTGTTTCTGAATCCAAGTGTTGTGTAAGCTGCTTGCTGAAAATAACGACCGACTCCTGCATTTAGAAAAGATTTATCCGATAGGGAATAGGAGCTTGAAAAGCGGGGTGAAAATTGATTGAAAAGATTGGATGTATTTTCGTTGTAATTGTTAGCGTCGAATCGGATTCCAAGGGAAAGTAAGAGGCGACTGTCCAAAAATCGCTTGGTAGCTTGACCTGATAAACCATATTTAAAAATATTCAGATATGTAGCGTATTTAAAGTTGATCAAACTATCGGAAGTAAAAACTTGTTGAGCCGTTTGATTGGAATATTTGGCATATTCAAGATTGCTACTTAAATTGTATTTGATTCCATTTTTTCTGAAATTCAGTTCATACCTAAATTTATTTTCTGCTTCTGTTGAAATGTAATCAAAGCTTCGCTCTAAATTTTCGTCGTTGTCGGGGTATTTAAAAAATTCATTGTTCAGCATATTTCTACTTAAAACAAAAGTATGGTAGCCATTTTCAAAAAAGTGTTTATAAACAAGTCCTATGGTATAGCTCCATTGATTATTTACAGGAATTTGGCTTAAAATATATTGTTGCTCAGGTGATGGATTCTTAATTCCAGTATTGAGTGTAAGGTGATCCAAAGAACCAATACTGATGAGTGTAAACTGATTTTTCGTATCCAAATTTGTCTTTACTTTTAACTGATAATCTGAGAAAGTTGGTAAAAAGGGCAGGCCAATGGCCGAAAATAAAAATTGCAAATAGGACTGGCGAACCGAAAAAATATAACTTGTTTTGTCACCAAGTGGTCCATCCAGTGTGAGTGCTGCCTCGCTGGCACCCAAAGTGGCCTGTAAATTTGTTTTATCCTTACTTCCTTCTTTTTGCTGAAAATCAAGAATACCGCTCAATGCATTGTATTTGGATGCCGGAAAGGCAGATGAATAGAAATCAACACTGCGTATAAAATCGGCATTGATAATCCCGACAGGTCCACCTGATGCTCCTTGTGTTGAAAAATGATTCAATACGGGAATTTCTATTCCGTCTAAAAAGAAACGGATTTCAGAGGGGCCACCACCACGAATAATCACATCGTTGCGAAATGCAGGAGTTGAACCAACACCCGGAAACGACTGAATAACTCTGGAAATATCTCTGTTGCTACCTGGGTTACTTTCTATTTCTCGTGTAGTGATGCTCTGCATCGATATCGGAGACTCTTCTCTTTTTTGAAATGGTTTTACCTTTACTTCAACTTCATCCAATAGGTTTTCGTTGGCTTGTAATTTAATTTCAATAAAAGGGCTATTCGAATTGGTTACAAATAATGCAGCGGTAAGGATAGGTGTATATCCAACCGAAGAAACCTGCAATTGGACATAGCCTGCTTGTATGTTTTCAAGTGTAAAATTTCCATCAAATGAAGCAGAAGTGCCTGTGTTTGTGCCTATTACTAGGATATTAGCAAAAGGAATGGCCTCATTATTATCTTGGTCTAAAACTACACCTCTAATTTGACCAGTTTGAGCCAAACCAAATTTCGTAACTAAGCTTAAAACTAGAATTAATAGAATATGTTTATATGTATCTTGCATCAGTATTACAATTTAGTATTATATTTGCAAAAATACTACAATATCGTATATAACAAACAAAAAAGTAATTAATTTAATAATTTAGTACAATGTCGGAGCATATGGATTTAATCAAAAATCTTTTGGATCACATCGAAAATTACGAGCAGAAGTTTGGAAACAGTGATTTAAAGGCGTTTTCTATTTATCTTAGAGATGAGGTTTCATCAGAAAAAAAATTAATCCCTAACGAGGAATTTGATAAAAATAATTATCAAAATTATAAATCCTATGCCGAAGTTGAATTTTCCACATTGTTGACAAATTTGTATCGCTTTGCCAAACATTATATGAAAAAAGCATTTGCTGGAAGTGAAATAAAAACTATTGACGAATTTGGCTTTTTGGCATCTTTACTTAAGCAAAAGAGCCTTATGAAGAATGAGTTAATAAACCAACATTTATTAGAAACATCTAGTGGAAGTGAAATTCTTAAAAGGCTGATAAAAAACGGATTAGTTAAGGAAATACCTGATACGATCGATAAAAGAGCAAAACGAGTATCGCTCACTGCAAAAGGTGTTGAAACGGTTATGGGTTCTTTTGATGAAATGCATATAATTTCGGAGATTATAGTTGGAAACTTAAAAGATGATGAGCTGAAACAAGCTCTACAGGTGTTTAATAAACTGACCTATTTTCATCAGCATATTCACGATTGTGATCGAAATTCAGATTTAGAAGAGATTCATAGTAAATACATCAGCTAAAATGGGGAAAAATATATTGATTACAGGAGGAACGGGATTAGTGGGAACTGCAATTAAAGATTTGCTTATTTCAAAAGGATATAATGTAGGCATTTTAAGCAGACAAAAGAAAATTTCAGGGATTAAATCGTTTAACTGGGATTACGAAAAAGAGATTCTGGATGCTGAAGCCATTGAATTTGCAGATGTTATTATTCATTTAGCGGGGGAAAATATTTCTTCGAAACGTTGGACAGCAAAACAAAAAAAGAGAATCATTGATAGTCGGGTAAAAACAACGGAACTCTTGTATTCTGCAGTTCAAAAATCTGACAAAAAGCCTTCAAAAATTATTTCGGCTTCGGCTATCGGTTATTATGGTTCACAAACAAACGATCATATTTTTACTGAAGAAGATGGTCCGGGAAATGATTTTTTAGCCAGAACAGTAGTTGAGTGGGAAAATGCGGTTGATAAATTCAGCGGATTGGGAATTGAAACAAGCATGCTTAGATTGGGAGTAGTAATGAGTTTAAAAGGAGGTGCCTTGCCGGAAATGCTTAAGCCCCTGAAATTCAGGTTCGCTATGCCGCTTGGATCGGGCGGACAATTTGTTCCCTGGATTGCATTGGAAGATCTGGCTCGCATGTTTTTGTTTGTAATTGAAAAAAATGATGCTGCTACTATTTACAATGCAGTTAATCCGCAACAGATTAACAACAGGCAATTGATGAAATATCTTGCAAAAAAACAGCATCGATGGTTTATTCCAATAGGAATTCCTGCCTTTATCTTTAAAATTATATTTGGAGAAATGGCGGTTATCTTATTAGAGGGAAGTCGTGTTTCGGCAAAGAAAATAGAAAAGGATGGTTTTCAATTTAATAAAAACGAAATACTTTAATCAAATATAAAGAGTATCCCATAAAGTGAACAAGTTGAGTAAATAATATTTCGACTTTTCATAATTATTATGAATCATTTGCAAAGTTCTATTGTTCTTTACATATTATTGGCATTATTCGAAAAAAGCCATCCGTCAGATAACGAATGGCTTGATAATTCATCAAATAAATTTTTCTATTTATTAATATATGTTGTCTTCATTTTCGATTCTCTTTCTTTAGCTGCCTGATCCCATTTTGGTAGCAAATTTTTCTTAAAGTCTTCTTTTTCCTTAATAAGTTTTTCTATTGGTATTCCAATAAATTCTTGAGCCATTGCTTTTGTCGCAATATCAGGATAAGGAACTTCTTCAGAACGACCGAGAGTCATTAATAAACGCGCAAGTTTAATTCTGCCTTCTTGCGCAATACGAATGCCTGTACCTATTACTCTTGAAATTTCAACAGGGGCATGGAAAGAACCTCCGTGCGAAGCAGCAGCATAATCCCAACGCCATTGAGCATGACGGATATCCATTAAAATATCTTTCATTTGTTCTTCTGTAGCACCTAATTCCCAAGCTGTTTTTGCTTCAACATGCAAACGGACGCATAATTTCTCTAATTCGTCGCGATTTTCGATTATTTTATCTTGTCGATCATAAACATTTTTAAGCAATGTTACTGTTTTTTCTTTATGACAAACCATGCATGAGTTTTCGATATTGTTTAAAGGTGATTGAATATGATGATCGGTATATTTTCGTCCACCTTCTGTCATATACGGCATATGGCAATCGGCACAACTAACTCCTCTTTCTCCGTGAATTCCCAGGCTGTGAATTTCCCAACCAGGGTGTTGAGCTTTAAGCATAGGTGCTTTACTCATAGAATGTGTCCAGTCTGAAAATTCTTTTTCATCATAATATTCCTCCATATCTTCTACCGTAATCCCTTTATCCCAAGGGAAAGTCAGATAATTGGAACCTTCGCTTCCCTTTCTATCTTTATCAAAATAATATTCCACATGGCACTGAGCACAGACTAAAGAGCGCATTTCGTTATGTGTAGCGTTCTCTATGTTACGTCCTTGTCTTTCAAATGCTTCAACTAAAGCTGGACGAGAAATTTGAAGTTCCATAGTTTCATTATTATGACAATCGGCACAACCTATGGGATTTACAATTTCTGTTCCTAACCTAGCCCATTTTCCAGTATAATATCCTGTTACGTCTCCTTCATTCATTACACGAGGAACATCAGGCGATTTACATGTCCAACAAGTTGATGGCATTGGTCCGTCATTATCGTTTGTGGGGCCACCTGTTCTTAAGGTATTTCTCATATCTTCGATTGCATGCATATGCCCTCTGCTTTGATTATAATCTTTAGAGAAACCATATCCTGCCCACAAAACAACTAATCTTGGATCGACTTCCAACATATCAATCATGGCATTTCCATTATACTTGGATTTGAAATCACCTTCTGCTGTTTTAGTCCAAGATTCGTATTGTGTTGGGAAATTCTCTCCCCATACATCATTACGAGGATCAAATTGAGCTATTTCTACCTGAGGTTTTAAAGCAACAGGTTCTTCTGATCTTCTTTCAGTGATTGACGAAGCCAATAAGCCGAGAAAGAATACCACAACTATGGTGGCGAAAAATAGGATCCAATTTATTATTGGTTTTCTTTTAGTACTCATAATATATAATTTTTAAGTTTTTTATTTAAACATATTATTAATCCATTCCGGAATTGGATTTTTAGTTTCTGGTATAAGTGCATTTGGTGCAGCAGACAGACTATTAAGTCTTCCGTGAGGCACTTCTCTATGACATTCCCAACATTGTCGTCCTTCGGTTCTAAAATGATCAAAAGCTTTGGTATAAGATAATATCTTGCGGTCAGTTATCAATTCGTTATGACAACGGATGCAGTTTTCTTGTACTACTTTTGCACCTTCCTCTTTAATTCTAATAACCTGAGGTTCTTGTCGTAAAGTAAAAACAGTTGCATGCCTTAAACCATCTTTTGCTTTAAAGAAATAGGTATTGAAAACATTATCGTGAGGAACATGACAGTCGTTACAACTAGCCTTTTCTCTATGCGAACTATGAAACCAAGTAATATATTCATAATTCATAACATGGCAATTGATACAAGTTTTAGGATCATTAGATAAATAGGAGCCCGCATTGGAAATGTAAAATAGAAATAGCACCAAACCAAAAAGCGCACCAGCCACTATAGCTACAGGAAGATGCCATTCGCGTGGTGGTAAAATTGCTTTTAAAATGTTTGACATAGTGTTTTTATTTAAGTTGATAAATATTTATTGAGTTGTATAGAAATTGGGTTTGAACACAAACATTAGGTAGGCCCAAGTTCCGCTTTTTGAATAATTATTTGTTGCAGAATGACCTTGAATATACGCTAGTGTTTCTGTTCCAAACATTTGAGAAAGACCAATATTTATTTTCATGTCTTTTTTAGCTGCGTAACTAAGCCCAAAATCGATTTCTAAGCCTAAACCTTTATCTAAATTATCATAAGTAGTTATAGTTAAGGGTTTTGTAACATCAGCTTCAGCCATAAAATAATGAGGAGTAGCAAAGAATGACCATTTATTTATTTGATATTTTAAAGTTGCATAAATATCAATCAGTCCTACATTATTTCCATGGTTTCCTACAAAGAAATAATCCAGATGACCATTAAATTTATGATTGGTACCGTAAAGAGGAGCGAAGGATTTTAACTCGTTTGGATTTTCCGTTTTTTCTTGTAAACTGGTTCCTGAAAGATATTCAAATCCTA
>JAQIBR010000027.1 GCA_027858955.1 Bacteroidales bacterium | reverse complement strand
TCTGGATTCCAATAACCCATTTGTTTTGCGACATCAAATATATTTTTAGATGCCATAAAGTAATCAGGATTATTTATATCTATTTCTTTGATAGTACTCGCGTTAGCATTCACAGAAATATGATCATCGGGCACTCGCTGTGCTGCCCAGATAGCACCTACTTTTCCGGCACCGGGACCAACAATTTCCAAATGCCATACTTCTTTAGGATCGGAAATAGTAAGGCATTCACCAACATCATTCCACCCATACTTTTCCAAGAGTTCTCCTGAAAGCTCAATTGCTTCTCGTGCAGTTTCGGCACGCTCAAGCATCAGCAGGCAAAGACGCTGACAATCAATCAATCCTGCATCACTTTGCAGCTCATCGCGTCCGCCAAAAGTACTTTCGCCTATGGCCAATTGCTTATCGTTCATACTTGGATATGCTGAATTGATAAATCCATTAGTCTCTTTTACCTGTGGGATACTTCCAATTTCTAAATGCGCATAGGCTGGCATAGCTCTCGTAGTATCTTGAACACGTTTATACATTTTTGACACTGCATTTGCATTGTATTTTTTTGAAGGAACAATATCCATCCAAGATCGAGTTCGATGACTGTCATCAGTATGAGATGTCATAACAGAACCATCGAAAGTAGCAGTTTTCCCAACTGTAATGGAAGTACATGCTTCGGGATAACCACCTTCCCAGTCGCTTTTATCGGCGGTTTGTGCAATTAATAATAATGGTGAAATAAAAAGTAAGAGAATGAAGATTCTGAATTTCATATGTTTGTGTTTTAAAAATTTAAATGCTAAAATAAGCATTTATCCGAATTGAGCAATTCGGCATGAAAGCGAAGGTTTCACTTTAAGTGAAGCCTTCGCTATATAGACATTAAAAAAGCTTATATTTGATCTATGATTATACTTCGATTGATACCTATTATTTTAAGTTTTTTGCTTCTGGGAGCACACTTTTCAAGAGACAGTCAGCCTTTGCTGATGACCCTTGCTATTGCATTTCCTTTCTTGCTATTTATTAAAAAGGCCTGGATTCCAAAACTGTTCCAAATTACACTTATACTTGGCGCTTTGGAATGGTTGCGTAGTTTGTATTTCTATTTGATTTCTTATGATGAAATGGGCAAAGATTCGACAAAGCTTATATTGATTATTGGAAGCGTTACACTTTTTACCTTTCTCTCTGCCTTGGTATTTAAATATAAAGCTGTCCGTGATAAATATAATTAACAAAGTAATTCCAATATCTTCATACGAATAAATAGATGATCGACTTTGCCTGATGTCACAATTTCGACATGTGAGATAAACCATTTTTCCTATTTCAAATTTTGCCAGATTTCCCAATTTAAAGAATCATTCTAACTCATGAGATTTGTTAGCCGATTACTCTTCTTTATTTATAGATTATTTATCACTACTGACCGACTAAGTTTACATTTTTATTGCCACTAAAACTCAAAAACACTAAATTGCACTAAATCAAAGATATGCTTTTTGTGATATTTTGTGTTTCAGTGATTTTGTGGCTAAAATAAAAACGACCATTAAAATTTGAATTCATTAGGTTTGCGGCATTTATCGCTACTCTCTGACTATTCTTAACTTTTTAGTCGGTCAGTAGTGATTATTTATATATCTGATTATCAGTTATAAAAACGTTCTTAAACGTTTATATCCGACTACAAACATTTATTAACCGAATATTTTTTGTTTGCTCATATACTTTTGCATCAACAGGAATTCAAACGGGATTCTATCATCAGTAACAAAAAATTAAGCACATGAAAAATTTAAGAAATCAAGTCCAACTGATTGGCCATTTAGGAGCCGATCCTGAAGTAAAAACATTAAGCTCGGGAACAAAAGTAGCACGTTTTTCCCTTGCCACCTCCGACTATTATAAAGACAAAGAAGGAAACAAAGTAACTGATACGCAATGGCATAAAATCATTGCCTGGAACGGAAGTGCAACTTATTCAGAAAAATACCTCAAGAAAGGGATAGAGGTAATGGTTTCAGGAAAACTAGTCTATGGCAATTATGAAGACAAAGACGGAATCAAGCGTTATACAACTGAGATTGTTTCTCATGATATGCTTATTCTCACCAAAAAACAACAATAAACTTCTGTGAATATTAAGCTAACCGGCATCTTTAAAAGGGGCCGGTTTTTTTATTTGCCGAAAAAAATCATCACTAACTACATCAATTCGTATTACGTAAATGTAATTAGCTTTCTCTTTTTAGCCAATACTTTATTATTTTGGAATCTAATTGGGCTATATAGCAGAAAATAAATCTCATTTCTAATTTTTACCTGATAGATTTTGTATCAACGATAAGATGATATAGAGCAGAATAATTAATGGGAAAGCAGCAATCTGTAAAAAGATTAGCAACGCAATTGAAATGCTTAAAAACACAAAGCGAATAGAATTATCGTGCCATTTAAAATTAGAAAACTTAAGTGAAAATAATGGCAATTCCGCAATCATCAATATACTAATCAGAAATACCAAGCTTAGTAATATCCAATAATTGGCAATCCAATTTTGTAGAAAAAGCGAATCTAAAGAAAAAGTCGAGCTTAAAATAAAAGGGAGCGATCCGAAAAACAATGCGGTTGCAGGTGTTGGTAAACCTATAAAACTGGTAGTTTGTCGGGTATCAATATTGAATTTAGCCAAACGAAAAGCTCCAAAAACAGGGATTAAAAAAGCTAGATAAGGAGCAATGTTGTGGTTAAACAAAATCCAATGGGGAATATTTGAACTTTGAAGCATAAGCTGATAAACAATAAATCCCGGAGCAACTCCAAAACTAACCAAATCGGCCAAAGAATCCATTTCTTTTCCCATATCCGATTTAATATTGAGCATTCGTGCAGCCAAACCGTCGAAAAAATCAAAAAAAGCACCTAAGGCTATAAAAAAACCCGCCCAAAGCAAAGCTCCTTCAAAAGTGGCTACAATTGCGAAAATACCGCTGAGTAAATTCAGGGCCGTGATTGAGTTTGGAATCTGTTTTTTAAACATGATGTTGTTTTTCTTTGGCAAATGTAAAAAATTGAAGTGATTCGGGGCGATAGCAAGCAATTTTAATGCTAAATATTATTTTGCCCAAAGGACTTCTATGAAGATTCAGGGTCAATGCATTTAAATTTAACCGCAAAGAACGCAATTGAATTCGCAAAGAGTGCAAGGTGCTAGAAATCAACAATAAATAAAATAGCGAACTTTGCGAAAAACTTTGCGCCCTTGGCGGTAAAAATTTACTATTTTAATTTTTTATTGTGCAATACCGTGTATAGGTGGCATGCTTTTTCTTTTTAGCGTAATTAAATATACGAAATCTATTTCGACTATGGAAAAGGAAACAGCTTTTAAGTCAGGGAAAATCTTTTTCAATAGTCTGTCAATCAAAACAAAATACTAATTTTGCGGCATGACAAATAACGAAGATAAATTAAAGAAAATCATTGGCCATGCAAAAGAGTATGGCTTTGTTTTTCAGAGTAGCGAAATATACGATGGCTTAAGTGCCGTTTACGATTATGCCCAAAATGGTGTTGAGCTAAAAAATAATATACGCAATCATTGGTGGAAAACCATGGTTCAAATGAATGAAAATATAGTTGGTATAGACTCGGCTATTTTTATGCATCCAACCATATGGAAAGCATCAGGTCATATAGATGCGTTTAACGACCCTATGATTGATAATAAGGACTCTAAAAAGCGTTATCGTGCCGATCTATTGGTTGAAGATTATTTAGCTAAAATTGAAGGAAAAATAAACAAAGAAGTTGAAAAAGCATCAAAACGTTTTGGCGATACATTCAATAAGGATGAATTTTTAACGACTAATCCACGCGTTCTTGCTAATAAGGAGAAGATGGAAGTGATTACTAAAAGGCTTTTTGGATCATTGGAAAATGATGATTTAAAGGATGTAAAAGCATTGATAGAAGAATTGGGAATTGCTTGTCCTTTGTCTGGATCAAAAAACTGGAGCGATGTTAAGCAGTTCAATTTGATGTTTTCAACTCAAATAGGCTCAACCGCAGAAGGAGCAAATGAAATATATTTACGCCCCGAAACAGCACAAGGAATTTTTGTGAATTATTTGAATGTTCAGAAAACAGGACGTATGAAGATTCCTTTCGGAATTGCACAAACAGGTAAAGCTTTTAGAAATGAGATAGTTGCCCGTCAGTTTATTTTTCGAATGCGCGAATTTGAGCAAATGGAACTGCAATTTTTTGTTCGTCCCGGCGAAGAAATGAAATGGTATGAGCACTGGAAAGCAGAGCGGATGAAATGGCATTTATCACTCGGAATGAGTGCTGAGAATTACCGCTTTCACGATCATGAAAAACTGGCCCATTATGCCAATGCTGCTACAGACATCCAGTTTAATTTCCCGATGGGATTTAAAGAATTGGAAGGCATCCACTCACGTACGGATTTCGATTTAAAAGCCCACGAAAAACATACAGGTAAAAAGCTTCGTTATTTTGATCCAGAATTAAACGAAAGTTATGTGCCCTTTGTAGTTGAA
>JAQIBR010000189.1 GCA_027858955.1 Bacteroidales bacterium | reverse complement strand
CCAATATGAATTGGGTTATAACTTCCAAAAAAGAGGCCTATTTTATGTTGATGGAGACTCATTTTTCTATAAAATCCTGAATATGTTTCTTTGTTTCCTCTATAGCTCTATCAAGTTGGTCATTTACAACTATAATATCGAATTTTGATGCAAAATTCATTTCATAATTATATTTGGCCAAACGCTTTTGGATACTTTCTTCATCATCGGTAGAGCGACTACGCAACCTTTCTTCCAAAATCTCTATGGATGGTGCTTGCACAAAAACCGCCAATGCATTATCGCCAAAATATTTTTTCAGATTTAAGCCGCCAACCACATCAACATCAAAAATGGGATATTTCCCGATTTGAAAAATACGTTCTATTTCTCCTTTCAATGTGCCATAAAAAACATTTTCATACACTTCTTCCCACTCTATAAATTCATCATTATCAATCTTATGTATAAATTCTTCTGGACTAACAAAATAGTAATCTTTGCCTTCTGTTTCTGTTTTTCGCTTAGGTCGGCTAGTAGCTGAAATAGAAAACGAAAACGGAAATTCTGCATCAAGAATTGCACGTACAATTGTTGTTTTACCCGATCCGGAAGGGGCAGAAAAAATAAATACTTTGCGTTTTTGCGTTTCCATTACAAGATATTCGAAAGCTGTTCTTTTATTTTTTCCAGTTCGTCTTTCATCATTACAACCAGTTTCTGAATATCAGAATCATTGGCTTTAGATCCGATTGTATTGACTTCGCGACCTATTTCTTGCGCTATGAAATTAAGTTTTTTCCCGTTAGAGTCGCTATCATCCAAGGTCTCGATAAAATAATCCAGATGCCTTGCTAAACGCACCTTTTCTTCTGTAATATCAAGTTTTTCTATATAATAAATAAGCTCTTGTTCAAAGCGATTGCTATCAAAAGTTGATTCTTCGGCAAGACTATTCATATTTTTCTTGAAGCGGGTTCTTAAAAGCTCAATTCTTGGCTCCTCATATTGAACTATGGCTTCAGAATATTCTTTTATCAGTGCAATGCGCTTGATAAAATCATTGAGCAATACTTCGCCTTCGGCCAAACGGAAAGCATCTAAATTTTCGGCGGCCTTTTTCAATCCTGACTCAATGGCTTGCCATTCATCTTCGTCAACATCATCCATTGGCGAAATTAATACATCTGGCATTTTTAAAAGCGTGCTTAATAAATTAGGATCATCAGCTAAGCCCAGATTTGCCTGAAGTGCATAAACCTGTTTTAAATATGCTTCCGCTGCTGATTGATTCACTTTTACAACAGTATCGGCACCTTTGTTTTCGGTAAACAAACTAAGCTCAATTTTACCACGCTCTAATAGATTGTTTAACAAGCTTCTCATAATAGGCTCCTTTTCTTTATAGAGCGAAGGTGTACGAGAAACAAAATCAAAATACTTACTGTTTAAAGCTTTGAGTTCGAGAATTATACTTTTATTTGGTAAGGCCACTAATGCTTTTCCGTAGCCTGTCATTGATTTTATCATAATTAGATGTTTTTGCAAAGATAAGATTTCTCGAAAGACCATTATTATAATTACCTAGGAAGCTACTTTTTTGATTTAGAAATGCCAAATACTATATATAAATAGACCTTTGCAAAACTAATAAGAATCCTCATTTCGAACGAATTGAGGAACGGGAGCGCCCTCACCGAAGGTAATCTCAACATTGTGAATATTAGACTTATAGTAGATTTCTCACTTCGATTGAAAAGATAGAATAGATGTTTTGCAAAGGCATCAAAACTGGTAATTTATACCGAACGATGGCATATTAAAAAACCCGTTAATTTTATATTAGCAGGTTTGCATATTAAAAAAAGCATAATTTCTTATGTAATTTTCTTCACTTTGTCGCCATCGTAGGCCCATTTTAAATAAATAGCGCCCCATGTGAAACCTCCACCGAAAGCAGCTAATATTACTTTATCGCCTTTTTTCATCTGGCTTTCCCAATCGTGCAAACATAAAGGAATTGTAGCATCTGTGGTATTCCCGTATTTTTGGATATTGATCATCACTTGCTCTTTTCGAATACCCATTCTTCTTGCAGTAGCATCAATAATTCGTAAATTAGCTTGATGTGGAACAAGCCAGGCCAGTTCTTTAGGTTTAATACCGTGCTTTGTCATCATATCGGCAGAAACATCAGCCATTTTAGATACGGCAAACTTAAATACGGATTGACCTTCCTGATAGATAAAGTGCTCCTTGTTTGCAATAGTTTCTTGAGTTGGAGGATAAGCAGATCCTCCAGCTTTTTGGTAAAGAAAATCTTTGCCTGAACCATCGGTATGCAAATCCGCATCAATAATTCCAAAATCCTCTGTTGTAGGCTCCAGCATTACAGCACCTCCTGCATCGCCGAAAAGAATGCAATTTTTACGGTCGGTATAATCAACAATCGCTGACATTTTATCAGCTCCAACAATAATTACTTTTTTGTATAGGCCAGACTCAACATACATTCGACCCGTTTGAAGGGCAAATAAAAATCCTGAACAGGCTGCGTTAGTATCAAAAGCAAAAGCATTAACACAACCTGTATTATAGGCAATAATATTACTAGTGGCAGGGAACAGCATATCTGGCGTCACTGTAGCGCAAATAATCAGGTCTACATCTTCTGCTTTAGTATTTGTTTTTTCTAGAAGACCAAGAACTGCTTCAGTACCTAAAATAGAGGTTCCTTTTCCGTCGCCTTTTAAAATGTGCCTTTCTTTAATTCCGGTGCGAGACTGAATCCATTCGTCATTGGTATCCACCATAGTGGATAACTCTTCATTTGTTAAAATATACTCAGGAACGTAAGCGTGGATTCCGGTGAGTGCAGCATTTAATTTTGACATAGTTTTGCTTTTGAATTTCAGGCGGCGAATTTGCGGCTTTTTTAGAAGCCGACAAAATTTTTAACGTTATTTTTAGATATTTTTATGAAAAAGTTCAAAAAAAAACACAAAAAAGTCGAAAAATGCTTAATTTAGAAATTATTAATTCGATTTTGTTATTGCGTTAAAACAGGAGCGACAAAGTGGCTCGTAAATGTCAGTTTCACCTAAAACTACTAAATCCTCACCCTGAATTGTTCTATGTGAATAATGAGCAAGATTACCACAATGCATGCATATAGCGTGAACTTTTGTAACATATTCGGCGGTAGCTAATAGATTAGGAATTGGGCCGAAAGGAGCTCCTTTAAAATCTATATCCAGACCCGCAACAATTACACGTATTCCCCTGTCGGCTAATTGATTGCAAACAGAAACTAAGCGATTGTCGAAAAACTGAGCTTCATCAATACCAACAACAGAAACATCGTTTACAAGCAATAATATTTGTTCTGCGCTCTCAACAGGCGTGCTTTGAATGCTATTGGCATTATGTGATACGACCTCTACATCATCGTAGCGTGTGTCTATTGCAGGTTTAAAAATTTCAACTTTTTGTTTTGCAATTTTTGCACGGTTTAATCTGCGTATTAATTCTTCTGTTTTACCGGAGAACATAGAGCCGCAAACTACTTCCACCCAACCTCTTCTAGGTTTATTATTATTGGTGATTTCTAAAAACATTTATTAACAAATATACTTTAACAAAAATAAAATGGGCAATAAAACGCCCCTTTTTTTCTTTCTATATTTAAACTATAATTTACGCTCTAGTTTATAAGAGCAAAAATAGGGAAGTTCGTAAATAATCCAACAAAGAATGACAAATAAAGGAACAAAATATTAATTCAACTAACCAATGATAATAAATACTGCCTTCGAAGAAATGGAAATTGTTTTAAATGAACTAAATGAACAATTTGAGACAATTAAGAAAAATGAGGCTCGGATTCCTCAAATAGAAATTGATATAATTATGGCTAGTATTCGAAAGCTATACGAAAGTATGAGCCATTTGAATAGGCAGTTGCAGTTCGCACAAATTAATAAAACAGTAGAGATTGTTACCGAAAAGGTAGAGTCTGATATTGATATGAAATCGGAATCAATAACAGAAAATATAATATCAAACAAACCTGATGCAAAAGTTGAAGAAACTATTCCTGAAGAAACAAAACTGTTTGATGAGGATTTAGGATACGAAAAAGTCACCAAAGATTTTTTACATGAAACAGGTAACCTGGAAGATGAGGCTAAGAGTGAATTGCAAGAGGAGATACCTGAAAAGGAAATTCCTGAAGCTATAATTACTAAAAGTGAAGAATCTAAACCAAGCCTGTTGCTTCAATTCGAAGATGAAATATTTTCTATAAACGAATCAGTGGCTCAAAAGGGAAAAGATAAAAGCGTTGTAAACAAACTTAGTAATACACGAATTGAAAATTTAAAATCTGCCATTGGAATTAATGATAAATTTTATTTTATAAACGAACTCTTTAGTGGCAATTCCCAAGCTTATGAAGATGTAATTTATACTTTGAACAATTTTAAACGTTTTGAAGAAGCTATGCAATACGTTAGCACCTTAAGGCATCGCTACGATTGGAAAACAGATGCGGAAGCCTATCAAAAACTGTCTCATTTTTTGGAGCGAAAATTTCTTAACGTACATGCCTAATAAATAAGTATTAGTAGATTTATAATGTTTAAAAGAGGGTGTTATACCGATTAGTCAACTAAATGCCGCATATTTTCACTTCGTTCAATTTGCGGTTTTGTTAATATATCGGCATTAATCCCGAATCTTCGCATTGGCGTCAACTTAAGAAGCAAGTTTATACATATTTGCAATAGCGTTATTTCTGTCATTTCTTGATTCATAGGTGCAGAAGTATTGAATTTGTTCAAGTAATCTGTTTAATCTTTTTGATTGAATAAAGGACTCGATTTGTTGATTAATAAAAGCACAAGTTTTCAGAATACTTATGTATTGATTTTCTTTAAATGCCCTTTTTTGAGCAAATATAAATACTGGCATTACTAAGGTACAAACCATCAACAGG
>JAQIBR010000142.1 GCA_027858955.1 Bacteroidales bacterium | reverse complement strand
ATTAGACAAGACATAAGAAATTCCGCAAACTATGCTCATAAAACTATTATTAGGGAGATTGAATATTATTAAGTTTTAAAATTTAACAAATAATGATTATTGATAGAAACCCCAAAGTTAAAAGTGATAGGTTACATATTTTCTATATGGATAACTACGATGTTCAGATATATGCAATTAATCAATTAATCTCAAGTAATCATACTAACCTAATAACAAGAAGATACTTTGAGTATCTAGATTTTGAAAAATTGAAGAAGAATCTTTTTGATGATGATATTCAATTTGATAATATTGTTAAAGAAGATGAAGATTCAATAAAAACTTGTTCCTTTTCTTCAAAATTTGAAACGCAATTTGATGATGTTTTTATAATTGATATAAATGAGGATATTATACCTTCTAACTATAATAAAGAAGATGAAGATAACAAATCTCTAGAAAGGCAATTATTATATGATATTATTAGTATTGCTCGTCAAAATGTTTATTTATTCTCAAGTGATAAACCATCCATCTTTTTAAAGGAATTAGAGAATAAAGCAACAAAAATTGTTGGAAGTTTTAATAATCCTGAAAAGTGGAAAGGTTATGATAAACCATTCGGTCATCCAGATCGTGATTATAATCCATTAAAGGATATAATTGGTGATGATTTGCCATTTTAAATAAACCAACAGTTATTTATATGCAGATTTACACGGGAGGTCAATGCTTTTTTTGAAATCGAGTAGGTAGAGGGATTACCCCTCGCCCTCCAATGTCGTTTAGTTAAGGAAAAATTACTCAAATCATTTCCTTAGAAAAAATATTGAAAGGGGTAAATAATTATTTCACGTGTTGTTTTAACCGATCATTGAATCAAAATGAGAAAAAAAGTGGTAATTACATCTTTTTGGCAAATTAGAAGCATATCTATTCCATTGTCGAACTAATTGATCAGTACGAATAATTATGGATATGGCTGATTTGTGTCTTTAAAAAGAACCTTTGTAAGGCATCGGATATATTCGTTTACTTTTTCTGAAGTTTCTTTCAAAATGCCTATCCTTTCGTACTATTTCAAGATTAGCAGCAAATAACTCTATTAGTTCATCCAAATATCCTTCTACAATTTCTTTTTCTCTACAGAATAGTAAAATAATGCTATTTTTCATTCTGCTAAGAGCTTGTGTAAAGTTAGGTTTATATTTTCTTTTCCGTTTTTTACATATCTTTTCCACAATTTCATCTGAACTACTAACAAGGATAGAGGTTAGGTTGCAAGAGAATATTTTTGCATAAAAATCCTGAGCAATGGCCAAACAGCTTTTTCCACTAAAATTTTCAATTTCCAATCTTGACTTCATTGTTTTATATGATTCTTCTACTTGCCATCGAAGCTGGTACAGATCAGAAAAAACTTCATAAGGATACATATGATCATCTATCAAACTGGTAATAAGTACTTCTTTTTCGCCTGTATTAAGCTCAATACAAATAAATCGAAGTGTAATAGGAGTTATTGACAATCCCAATTCTTTGCATTTTTTTATACTGGTTTTACTAGGATAAATTTTCGTTGTTATTTCTTCGTTGCCACTATTTACCAGTTCTTTCGCTACTTTCCAACTACCAACTTTCAATCTGGCACAAAAATGAGTATTCTTTTGCATTAACAGGGAAAACATCCAAAACGAAGCATAATTCCTATCATACAATACCAAATCATTAGCTTCAAATATTGCAGCGTGTTGCAATGCTAGGTTATGCTCATTATCATCATAGGTTGATAGTTTAGCATCTACTGTTAAATCATTTAACAAATCATATGCTTGTGATAATCTGGCATAAGTGATTGGAGTACCCGTCTCAGATGTATCGTGTACACCATACTTTGCCATTATTTCATGGCTAGAGGGTAACCGCACTATAGAACCATCTACTCCCAGAAGCCTGAAATCTTTCCAGGTTATATAAGCTGCTGTTTCATAAAAATAATCGACCTGAGCTTTATCAAGTTCTACGAAGGCTTCATAATTGAGCTTTTTTCGAGCTAAACTAAAAGCTCCCTTGGTTACTTTATTTACCGGAATCTCTTTATTCAAAAGGACTTTGAAAAGGTTGTCTAGCTCTGTCTGAAGGGATTTGGTTAAAAAATTGATGAGTAAAAAGAAAACCTTATGAAACGGTAAGCTTCGTTCTCTGGTGAAATCAGTTGGGTTAACTCTGTGTCGTTCAATAAATTCTATTGAAGTCAATTTTTTTTTCAAACTTTGAATAAGTTCGATTTGTTCTTTGATGCATAATTATATCTTTTCTATGTGTTACATGCAACTAAAATACAAATTATTATCTTCATATCTATGTGATAATCCAACTAATATCTCATATATTCCTTAACTAAACGACATTGCCCTAAGCCTCTCACAGAACCGTACGTGATACTCTCGCATCATACGGCTCTTGTTATACAAAGTCTATGCGCTTTGAAAACCATGTTGCCAGTGAACAA
The DNA here is from genome assembly GCA_027858955.1 of Bacteroidales bacterium. Classification (GTDB taxonomy): domain Bacteria; phylum Bacteroidota; class Bacteroidia; order Bacteroidales; family UBA12170; genus UBA12170. The sequence continues at coordinate 1,448 of JAQIBR010000142.1, read as the reverse complement.
ATAGTTTTGGTTGATTTCTAGCCAATTCATAAATCCATCGTCCTGCTTTTCTCATACTTCCTTTAAAACGCTTATATTTATTTACTGCCCATAACATTAACCGACGGTGAAATATGCGAAATATTTTCATCAATCTATATTTCCTGAACTTTCCGTAATAATTAATCCAACCCTGAATCTTAGAGTTAAACTCATTTGCTATTCGGCTTATATCACTTCCTGTCCATCTGTGGAAATTTGATGTACGAAATACTTCTGTTATTTTATTCTTACTTTTTGTGCTTATCGCACAATCAAAACCCAGAAACATCTGTCCCTTTTTAGTAGCTGTTGGACGAGGCTGAAAAGTAAATCCTAAAAAGTCAAATTTAACTGTCTTGTAAGTACCTTTTCTATTGGCATTCTTACAATACGCTATTTTACTCTTTCGTTCGTTTACTGCCAGTCCACAGTCAAGCATCCTTTGTTTTATGGCTTTTAATACCTTCTCTGCTTCTGATTGATTATTACAATGTATGATAGCATCATCTGCATATCGTACAAATCGCAGTAGTGGATAGTGTATTTCAAGCCATTTATCCAAAGCATAATGTAGAAACAGATTTGCCAGTAAAGGGCTGATTACTCCGCCCTGTGGTGTTCCTTTGCCATTTCGATAACGTTTGCTTCCATCCTTATTTTCAATGGCTGCTTCAAGCCATCTTAGGATGTACATCTTCGTCCATTTTTCTTCAACATGTCTGTCAACTGCTTTCATTAGCAATTCATGTGACATATTATCAAAGAACCCTGTTATGTCCATGTCGATTACCCACCGATATTGCCGTACATTCTTTTGTACTTCGGCAACTGCCTGATGTGCACTTTTATTTGGACGATAACCATAAGAGTGTGGTGAAAACTCAGCCTCAAAACGTGGTTCTAAATAAGTTTTAACTACTTGTTGAGCAATTCGATCATTTATTGTCGGAATACCCAATTTTCGCTTTTTTCCATCGTCTTTGGAAATTTCTACATCTAGTACTGAAAGGGGAAAGTAACTGCCTGAACTCATACGATTCCATAAAATGTACAGATTGTCTTTCAGACGCTCTTTATACATACTCAGTGTTTCGTTATCAATACCGGCTGATCCTTTATTCTTCCGTACTTTCTTGTAGGCTTCCCAAATCATGCGTTTTGTTATTGGCAAACTTTTCGTCTCGATTCCACTATCCCTCCCTTTATCAATAAAGGTTGCCAGTGGTAATTCTAACTGTATAACCTTAGCCCTTTGCTCCATTCTCATTACAAGAGTTTCATCACTACTACGACTAAGTCCGTCATCACATAAAACATCGGTATTCTGCCTCGCAAATGTTTGCCCTGCTTGTGCATTTCCCTTTTCATTTTTATATGATTTCCTCTGTTCCATAAATAAGCCTAAATAGAACTCATGCCTCCTCTAT
>JAQIBR010000265.1 GCA_027858955.1 Bacteroidales bacterium | reverse complement strand
GAATGGGCTGAATTTCAGTATTTTGAAATTATTTAATGCATTTGAAATTTATGTATTCCCGAAAATATTCTTTTTTTATATTCATTTATATTATCGTTCAACCCATTCAGGGTTGATATACTGCTCGTTACATTTCCGTGGGCTATGCCCACGGTTATTCAAATTTTGCCACTTTGTGGCACTTTTATAATCTTCTATTTTCTCATTTCAGAGTAGAAGTAATTGCAATTTTGTTTTTAAACCAACATAATATGCTGTAGGCACCCTTGTCAGCACATCATCATATTTCTCTTTTTAGCAGTTTACTCAGCTTATTATAAAAGATGTCTTTAAATAATGGTTTCTTAATATAATCATCGCAGCCGAGCTCAAAAAAACGAATGCGATCTGCATCAAAAACATAGGCTGTTTGAACCAGTATAGGAATATGCGGGCGAAGATCTTTCATTTTTACTAATACGTCCTCACCACTCATATCAGGCAATTTGATATCGAGCAAAACCAAATCAATTTCAGGATGTTTTTCAAATATATCAATGGCTTCACGACCATTGTACGCCATTAAGTAAGGCAATTGTTTTCGTTTTAGAAGCACCTCTACCAACTGGCTGCTAACCAAGTCGTCTTCAACAATTAAAATTAGTACTTGTTTTTCCATTGCTTAGCTTTTTTATCGTGGAATTTTAAAATAAAATGTACTCCCTTTTCCTTCTTCGCTCTCCAGCCATATTTCTCCTCCTAAAAGCGCAATCAGCTTTCTGCTTATAAATAAACCAGCTCCAATGCCTGCATATTTTCTAGTCAGACTTTCATCGGCTATTTTAAATCTTTCAAAAATACTTTTATGCATTTCTTTTGGAATTCCTATTCCCGTATCTTTTACAAAAAACACAAAATCTTTTTCGTCTTCCGAAGGGAAAACACCGAAACGAATAAACCCCTCCTCTGTAAACTTTAAAGCATTGCCTAATACACTTAAACATATTTGTTTCAGCTTATTAAAATCGGTAAATCCTTCGGTTTGCGAGTCAATTCCTTTTATTTTTTGTTCAATCTTTATAGTAGTATCTCCTTGATTTATTTGACGATGCAAAATAGTTTGATAGATATCGTTTAAGAAGAACGAAATAGACATTTTACTTCGTTTCAGATCTAATTGGCCTCTTTCAATTAAAGTCATCTCAAAAATCTCATCTACAATCCCTAAAAGGTTTTTTCCGCTTTTATTAATGAGTTGAGCATATTCGAAACTATCGGCAGCTTCGGTATTTGCATCAATTAATTCAGAAAAACCTATTACCGCATTAAGTGGAGTTCTCAATTCATGAGACATATTGGCTAGAAAAGCGGTTTTTATACGGTCCGATTCTTTAACTGCTTCTAAAGCGGCCAATAACTTTGCTTCCTCACGCTTTCGCTCAATTGAAATACTGATTTGATGCGAGATAATTTCCAATACTTCTTTATCTTTTTCGGTATAGGCATTGGGATTGGTATAACTCTGAACTACAAAAGCGCCTGTTACTTTTCCTTTAATTTTAAGCGGAACGCCAAGCCAAATTTCTGAGTCGAGACCTACTTTTTCAATTTTATTTTCAGCTTCCAATTTTTTAGCCTCGGCACTATCTATCAAAAGAGATTCTCCTTGCTTAATAACCAAGCCTGTAAGCGTTTTTCCGGCAGGGAAATCTTTAATTTCGTCTTTTTCATCCTGATAATAAGGAAGATGAATACGGTCAGTTTCTTCGTCGTAAAGAGCAACAAAGAAATTCTCGGCATCCATTAATCGCCCTAATTCTTTTTGAATTATTTTTAAAATTTCTGCCAAGTCATTAGCTTCTTGCGTTGCATTTGAAATGTTAAGGAGAACATTTTGAATTTTTTCGGAACGTATGCGTTCGCTGATATCTCTTTGGATTGCTAAAAATCCTGTGATTTCGCCATTATCATCTAAAATCGGATCTGCTGAAGCTTCGGCATCAATAATTCTACCATTCTTGCATTTGTTAATATAATGAAAGCCTTTAAAGCTTTGCTTATTTAGCAAAGTATGCCAGAAATTTTCATAAACTTCGGGTTCATGAATACCGCTTTTAAGAATTCTTGGAGTTACTTTTCCAATAACTTCCTCAGCAGTATATCCATACATTTTTGTGAATTCCGGATTGACAAATGTTATGATACCTTCCTTATCAGTCATTAAAATTACTTCACCGGAATTATTGATTGCCTTATTCATTTTTAGCAGAATTTCTTCAGCCCGCAAACGTTTTGAATTGATTATTGCCTGAGCTATAATAGACGCAACGGTACTTACAAACGCCTCTTCATCTACTTCCCATTTCCGCTTTTCGCCTATATGCTCCATACAAATAACTCCGGATAATTTACCGTCAATATTAATTCCGGCATCGAGCATTGATGTTATTCCCAGAGGAACTAAATATTCATCTTTCAACTCTGCCGTTCTCGGATCTGCCTGTGCATCATAGGCATATATACGACTTTCTTTCTTAATTGCATCAAAATAGCATGGGAAATTTTCTGCCAAAAGTGATGTTCCACTACTATGTTTCTTTTTTCCGGTTTCATACAAAGACATACAATTTAGGGTTAACCCATCTTCAGATAAAATCCAAATGCTAATACGTTCTACAATAATAGCTGTAGAAACAACCTCTGTTATATTGCGAAAACCTTCATATAAGTTAATATCTGTCAGGGTTTTATCAATAGCAATCTTTGCTATAGCTATGCGCTGATTATTAGCTCTTTTCTCTCTCGCTTTTAATTCTTCCTCAGTTTGTTTGCGCTCTGTAATATCGCGATTAATTGATAATCCTGCCAATTCCCCTCTAAACTCAATCTGAGTTACAATAACTTCGGTCCAATATTCCGTACCATCCTTTTTTCTTTTCTTCTCTGTTGTTAAAACGCTTTCTCCATTCCTAAGTTTTTTATCCCATACATCAAGATTCATATCACCG
>JAQIBR010000222.1 GCA_027858955.1 Bacteroidales bacterium | reverse complement strand
CTGGGGTGAACTAAATCGCAAATAAACTGTATTTAATTACGTTCCATTAGTATTATTATAACTAAATATATTATCTTTGTTTAGCAAACTATTAAGAACGATAATATATGGTAGATATTGATTGGAAAGACAGGGCCATTGGTAGGAGATACGAAAACAAGAAATTAAAAAAGCGTATCAAAGAACTTATTCTAAGTCGTGATACCTGGAGGGAAAAAGCTATCAAACGAAAGGAAGGAATTACCCAATTAAAACAACAGGTTCAATTGATAAAAAAAAACATACAGAAGATACTCGAAGTGTAAAAGTTGATAAGCCTCGAAATTCGCATTTCAGTACATTGTTAATTCAATTTTTCTTATTGACAAAGATAAAAACCTCGGTTAGTTTTCGAAGTTTGAGCAAGATACTTGTTGTAAGCTCTGTCTATCTGAAAACCCAAAGTGTATCACCCTCCTATCAAACAGGCATCCTATGGGTTAAAAAAATAGGCTACTATGAGTTATATAAGCCAAAAGAGAGGGCTGATGATTGGATAATCATTGCTGACGAAAGCATTGGCATCGGACAAGAAAAAGTTCTCGTTGTCCTGGGTATCAGAAGAAAAGATGTTGATTTTACCCACCCATTAAAATTAAAGGATTTAACACCATTATTGGTAAAGTCAAAAGAAAGATGGACAGGGGAGGATATCGCCCAACAGCTAAAAATTGTAAAAGATGAAATAGGTGGGATATTGTATGCTGTGACAGACTCATGTAGTACACTGAAAAAGGGTTTGCGTGAGTCCGAAATAAACCATCTTTACGATATTACCCATTCAATTGCCATTGTGCTAGAAAAGATTTATAAAACAGATACAGACTTCAAGGATCTTACAAACAGGATGAGCCAAATGAGGATATTGCTGGCCAATAGCAAACAAGCCCACCTTATACCTCCCAACCAAAGGTCAAAATCCAGGTTCTTGAATATTGACATTATATCGAAATGGGGAATAAAAGCCTTGCGTGCCCTTGATAAAGAGAATGTCTCAGAAACAGACAAGCAGCAGCTATCATGGATAAAAGAGAAGCAAGGGCTAATTGAAGAAATGCACAATATTGTTGAGGTAATTACTCAAATTTCTATTTTGTTGAAAACTTATGGATTAAGCAATAAATCAAAAAAGAAATGTGTTTCAATTTTAAAAACGTGCAGGAAAGGCCGGATGAAAGATTTTCGCAAACAAATTATTAATTATCTGGAAAGCAATATTGTACATGCTCAAATGCGGGGAGAGAAGTTGCTATGCTGCTCTGATATAATAGAATCGACATTTGGGAAATACAAAAATGAGATCAGCAAAAATCCATTAAACGGGATCACCGATTTAGCTTTAATAATACCGGCATTTACATCAAATTTGTCTACAGAAGAAATCAAAACTGCAATTGATTCTTGTTCTACGAAAAAGATAAATCAATGGAACCAGGCAAACTTGTGCGAGTCGTTGTGTATTAAAAGGAATGCAGTATTCGGAAAGTAAGGGAACGTAATAATAATTGAATACACTAGAGTTTAGTTCACCCCAGGTTGATGCTCAAACATGCAAAATAATTGTTTTGGATAGTGAGATTAAATCAATGACAAAATTTAAACAAGTAGTTGGTAGAGGAACAAGAATAAACGAAGAATTTGGCAAACTGTATTTTACAATACTTGATTTTAGAAATGTAACGGACTTATTTGCAGACCCTGAATTTGATGGCGACCCAATCCGAGTAAAACCAGTTTCAGAAGATACAGATTTAAGTACAATTGTAGATGAAGAAGAAAATGATACTTCACCAATTGTTGATGAAATATCAGGAGAAGAAATTGAGATTGAACCGAAAATTCGCTATCCTGAACCACAAACAACTACCGATAAAGTAAATGAACCACGACAAAAAGTTTATGTAAATGGTGTTGATGTTTCTATTTTGATAAGTCGTGAAATGTATTTTGATAATGATGGTAAGCCAATTACCACAAGTTTAAAAGACCATACCAAAGAATTAATTAGAGGGCAATACGCTTCCCTAAATGATTTTTTGAATAAGTGGAATAACACTGATAAAAAAGAAATCATTATAAAAGAGTTAGAAGAACAAGGCGTTTTGGTTGATGCTTTGCGTGATGCGGTAAATCGGGAAGTTGATTTGTTTGACTTAATCTGTCATGTTGCTTTTGACCAGCCGCCACTTACAAGAAAAGAAAGAGCAAATAATGTAAAAAAACGAGATTATTTTACAAAATATGGTAATGAAGCTCGCAAGGTTTTAGAAAGTTTACTTGATAAATATTCAGATGAAGGTGTTACCAATATTGAAAGTATGGATATTTTAAAAGTAAAACCTCTAACTGATTTTGGTTCTCCAATGGAAATTATTAAACAGTTTGGAAGCAAAGCAAAATATTTAGATGCAGTAAAAGAATTAGAATACGAATTATATAAAACGGGAGCATAATGGCATCAAATTATCTTAGTAGATTAAATTCCACAGAAAGGGAAAAACTTATCAAACAACTTTGGGACATTCAAAATGGCAAATGCTTTATAACTGAAGATGAAATTGACTTGGAGTTGCATAAAGATGTTTTAGATATTGACCACGTGGTGCCTTCAAAGTTAGGTGGAAAAGACGACCCAAGTAATTTTGCGTTGACATTTGCATCGGCAAACAGGTCAAAACAAGCATCAGATTTAAAACTTGCCAGAATCCTACATCGATTCAAAAAAGTACAAGATACTATTCAAGAAAGTCAAGATAGAAATCCAAATTTAGATGATATTATTAAGCTAAAAGGTGGTTCTAAATATCCAATAAAATTTAGGCGGGAGAATGGTCATATGTTATTCTCATTGGGTAAAACAGGCGAAACTGAAATTGTTAAATCACCTGTGTACAAAGATGAATTAAGCGGATTGGAATATTTTTTCTCAGTATTACCCCTTGATTATATATTCCATGATGATAAGATAAATCCCAGAACCATTGGTTCAAATATTTCCAAGCTTATTGATGAATTTTACTATGGAAATCCTCAATTACACATTCAATTAGGTTGGATAAATATTTCAGAAAACAACGAGTCTAAAGTAAAAATATTTGACGGTCAACATAAAGCCGCTGCTCAGGTTATGTTGGGCGCAAAAGAAATTCCAGTTCGGATTTTTATTAATCCAGATGAAGATTTAATAATCAAAACAAACTTTAGGGCAGGTACTGTTTTAAGACAAGTAGCATTTGATAAATCTATTCAAAGGCATCTAGGTAATACTTTATACATCGATAGAGTTGAACGGTATCAGAATGAAAGAGGTTTAGAACCTGATAATTTGAATTTTTCTGAAAGAGAATTAACAAACTACTTTAAAGGTGAATCCAGAGAGTTAAAAAGATATATTTTGGACTCTGTAAGAGATGCAGTTACTCGTAATCCTGATAATAAATTAATGGAATTTGTTGATTTGGGTGGTAGAGCAAAAGAAAAACCTATTTCGTATAGTTCGATTGAAAAAACTTTTTATTCTTTTTTTATTTATCAGGATTTGTTGGATACTCCGATTTCTCTCAAACTTGAAGAAGGAACAAATCCCAGAAGTCTTGAAAAAGAGCAGATAGTAAAATTAATGAGCATAATTGCTGAAGAAATATACATAAATCAATTTGATTTAGAAATAGGAACTTCTAGAATTGAAAGTAAAATACAAAAAGAAGAAGACATTGCTCTAGAACATGTACGAGCATTTAGAATGGGTAAAGAAGAAGTGATGTACAATTGGTTAAAATTTCTAAGCCAAATAGTTCAGTCTCATTTTATTTCTCAGGGGCAGCCAGTTGACGAAAAGAAACTATTTCAATATGTTTTTTCAGATATTCTTTGGACAAACATTAGATGTTATATTAAAAATTTAGCGTTGCTTCCTCTTTGGACAAACAATACCTTGTCATCTACAGTGTTTGGAGGGAAACAGAACTATCAGTTTTGGCATACAATATTTACAACTGGTTCTTCTCCCCAAGGTGTTAAGGTTTTGGCACAACCAATTAATTTACTTGAATTACAAAAACCACTTACTAAGGATAATTAATGGCAAACTTAAAAGGAATATTAGATAGCATCCGCAAAATAATGTGGACAGACACAGGTTTGAATGGTGATGCTCAAAGAATTGAGCAATTGGGTTGGATGCTTTTCTTCAAAATTTTTTCTGATAAAGACAAAGAACTTGAAATAATGGACGACAATTATGTTAGTCCAATACCTGCAGAATTACATTGGGATGAATGGGCAGGCGATGACGAAGGAATTACAGGCGATGAACTGCAAAGCTTTGTTGACAATAAATTATTTAAGCAATTAAAGGAAATCCAACTTGTGCCATCGGAAGGTGTAAAACACAAACGAGCTTTAATTATTCGTGAAGTTTTTGAGGGCAACAACAACTATATGAAAAGCGGAACCAACATCCGCAAGGTGCTGAATAAACTCAACGAAATTGATTTTAACACCACCAAAGACAAACACGCATTTGGCGAACTTTACGAAACTATTTTAAAGGAACTGCAATCAGCAGGTAAATCAGGAGAGTTTTACACTCCAAGAGCCATTACCGAGTTTATTACTCAAATGATAAATCCCCAATTAGGTGAAAAAATACTTGACCCTGCTTGTGGAACTGGTGGTTATTTGACAGCAGCAATTGAGCATTTAAAGAAACAAGCTAATAGTGTTGAAGAACGACAAAGCATTGCGAAAAATATAATTGGTTGGGAGTATAAACCATTGCCGTATTTATTGGCGACAACAAATTTAATTTTGCATGAAATGGAAGTGCCAAACATTACGTTTCGTGATAGTTTAGACCAACCTTTGAGCAATTACACTGAAAAAAACCGTGTAAATGCAATTTTAGCAAATCCTCCTTTTGGTGGTATTGTTGCCAATAATAACGAAAACAATTTCCCTCAAAATTTCAGAACAAAAGAGAGTGCCGACCTTTTCCTGATTTTGATGATACACTTGCTAAAACAAGGAGGACGTGCAGGAATTGTTTTACCTGATGGCTCATTGACTGGTGATGGAGTAAAACAAAGAGTAAGACAAAAATTGTTGGAAGATTGTAATTTACATACCATTATTCGTTTACCAAATTCTGTTTTTAAACCTTATGCATCAGTAGCAACTAATCTTCTGTTTTTTACCAAAGGTGAACCAACAAAAGAAGTTTGGTATTATGAACACCGACTACCTGAAGATTACAAGTCGTATAGTATGACAAGACCCTTGCAATTAAAGGAACTTGCACCAATTAAGAAATGGTGGACTGACAGAAAAGAAAGTGAAGTGTGTTGGAAAGTTGATATACAAACTATTATTGACCGTAATTACGATTTAGACATAAACAATCCCAATAAAAAAGAAGAAGTAATTGAACACAGTAGTTCTGAATTAATGGAGTTATTGGATGCATCTTTTGACAGAAGCCATAATTTATTAACGCAAATAAGAGAAGCTGTTAAATGAGTTGGGAAAAGAAGAAATTAGGCGATTTGTGTTCTATTACAAAAGGAAAGATTGGAATTAATAAAGCTATTCCAGGCGTATATCCTTTGGTAGTTACTAGTGAAGAAAGAAAATCTCACAACGAAATTCATTTTGAAGGTGAAGCAGTTATTATTCCATTGGTTTCTTCTACAGGTCACGGACATAGGAGTTTAAAACGAATACATTATCAAACAGGGAAATTTGCCGTTGGTAATATTTTATGTGCTGTAATTCCAAATGACAGCAATATTTTAAATGCTGAATTTTTATATCGGTTTCTTGACCTAAACAGAGAAAAAGAACTTGTCAGCAGAATGCGAGGTATGGCAAATGTAACATTGCCAATGAAAGAAATTGCAAATATTGAAATTCCATTACCACCATTGGAGGAACAGAGGAAGTTTGTTGATGAATACAAAGAATTAGAAACGGCAAACAATACTTTATCAATTGAAATTACTAATCAACTTAATATAGTAAAACAACTCCGTCAAGCCTTTTTGCGTGAAGCGATGCAAGGCAAATTAATTAAACAAAACGAAACAGACGAGCCAGCAACAGAACTTCTTGCTAAAATAAAATCCGAAAAAGAGCAATTGATAAAGGAGAAGAAAATAAAAAAACAAAAACCACCACCTCCAATTTCAGAAGACGAAATTCCTTTTGAAATTCCTGAGAATTGGACTTGGTGTAGGTTGGGTTTGATATCAGATTTTATTTCTGGAAATAATTTTATGAGTGGTGATTTCACAAAAAACGATGGAGCTAAGTGTATTAAAATTACCAACGCTGGGATAGGTGAAATTATTGAAACTGATGACAGACTTCCTATTGAATTTATCGATAAATATCCTAACTACTTAGTCTATGAGAATGATTTAGTATTGGCTTTAACACGTCCATATATCTCCGATGGTTTGAAAATAAGTAAATGTTCAAGTTCATATAACAACTCATTACTAAATCAGCGTGTCGCTGTAATCCGCACCAACAAACGTATTAGCAACGAGTTTATATACTCATATATGAAATCTGGTTATGTATTATCATTATACAAGTCAATGTTTACCGACAAAGGGCAACAACCAAATCTAAGGAAAGACCACGTTACAGATTTGTATATACCTCTTCCTCCACTATCCGAACAAAAACGAATAGTTGCCAAATTAGATGAGCTAATGGCATATTGCGAAAGTTTGGAAGAGAGCATAAAAAACAGCCAATCACAAAACGAAATGCTTTTGGGGCAGGTTTTAAGAGAAGCTTTGGAACCAAAAGAAAAGGAGGTTGTTGCATGATTATAAAAATCAACAAACTCAAAGACTTTGGCATATTTCAAAACTTCGCTTGGAATGGCTTAGACAATTTCAAGAAAAAAAATCTCATATATGGTTGGAACTATTCAGGAAAAACAACCCTTTCAAAGCTTTTTCAAAACTTAGAATTTAAGGATAAAAACAAATATTTCTCTGGTTCGGAATTTGACTTTACAACAGAAAAGAACAATACTGCTACAAACCATACTCACAATGATTTAGAAAACTTTCCTTATGATGTAAAAGTGTTTAATACTAACTACATAAAACGGATTTTTACATTTGATGAACCAAATTCAGACATTCAACCAATTTCATTTTATCTTGGTGACCCATCGGGTGAACTGGATAAAAAGATTAAGATATTAGATAAAAAGAAAGCTCAATTAGAAAATATTAGAGATAATCGTTATCAAAAAGTAGTTGATGAGTTTAACAATTACAATAAAACCAACGGCAAATTTTCAGTAAAAGCAAAGGAAATTAGAGAGAATTATCTTGATAATAAACTTGACCAAAACAAGCTAAATAAAGCTGTAATTCAACAAATTACAGACAGCATAAAAACTGATTTGCCAAAGCATATTCTATCTGTTACAGACAGAGATAAAACAAAGTCTGAAGCAATAGCTGAAAATACTTTTGACCCACAAAAGGATGATTTTAGTTTCACGGAAAATCTTGATACACTGGCAGAAGAAGTAAAAACAATTTTAGAAGACACTGCACCAAAATCAATTCCTTTTCCAGAATTAGACGAGGATAAAGCCTTATTCGATTGGGTGCAAATTGGTATTAAATTGCACAAAGACGAAACAGAGTGTAAATTTTGCACGAAAACTTTACCAGAAAATAGAATAAATGATTTGAACTCATACTATTCAAAGAAACTGCAAGAAATACAAGATGCAATTGCAAGCGCACAAGAGAAAATAAAAGCGGAAAAAGAGAAATTGAAAATTACATTCCCTAATAAAAAGAACTTGGGGCATAGTTTTCAGTCCGATTATCAAAAGGCAATCGATAATTACAATGAAACCGCTAAAAAATATAAAGCTCAATTGACAGTTTTAGAAAACGATTTAAAACGTAAAACATCCGACTATTTCAATAATATTCCTGTTACAGAGATTGTGCTAATTACTTTTAAAGAAGATTTTGAAGTAATTGAGAAATCTGTAAAAGCACATAATGTCTGGTTAGATGAATTCGATGAGAACAAGAAAAAGGCATTAGGTAAAATCTTAAAACACTACGTAGCAGAATATTTACAAACAGAGGACTACAATCAAAAAGAAACAGATAAAAATCAAGCAGAAACAATTATATCAAACCTAAACTCTAAAATCACGGTCAATAAAGCTGATAAACTAGACTTTGAAACACAGTTGAAAAGTAGTGTAAAAGGTCAGGAGGAATTAAATGATATTTTAGAAATTCTGCTACACCGCAAAGACATTAGAATTGAAATACCATACGATAAATTTACACTTGAAAGAAGCGGACATCCAGCAAACAATTTAAGTGAAGGCGAAAAGTCAGCTATTGCTTTTGCCTATTTCTTAACTGAACTTAAAGCACTACGGAATGATGACCCTCCAAAATTGCCGAATACGATTGTTTTTATTGACGACCCAATTTCAAGTTTAGATAGTAATCATATTTTTCAAGTAAGGCTACTGTTACATAATTTTTTCAAAGTGAATGATTTTGCTCAGTTGTTTATTTCTACACATAATTTTGAGTTTTTCTCAGTAATGTTGGACACAAGGCTTTTTGGTACAATTAAAAAAGATACGAATGAGAATAAGCGTCCTTTATATTTCATTAAAAGGAATGACGACAACACTGCTTTAATTAAAAAGTTGCCAAGTTCATTTAGTTCTTATAAATCTGAATACGTTGGACTATTCCATACAATTAAGGAATTTAATGATTTAGCGGATAAAGAAGACTTTCCAAATTTATTAATTCTTCCTAATGCAGTTCGTAGGTTTCTTGAGTTATACACCTTAATGAAATACCCAAGTGACACAGAGGTTGATAACAGAGTAAAACAAGTTTTTAATCCTGAAGATAAACCAACATACAATACTAAATTATTGCATTGGTTTTCTCATCAAAATCAATTTGAGAAAGTCCAGCAACACGATGATAAATTATTGCAAATTGATGATGCTATAAAAGAATTAATGGAGCATATTGAAACTAAAGATGAATTACATTGGAAAGGGTTAAACGGTGAATAACCAACCCACAGTCGTAAGCACATTTGCAAGCCCGCACGAGCCAGCGCTCAAACCAAAGGCTTACAAAAGAGCTTCCGCCTTTACAGCCCACTTTGGCAAAGCCATTTTGTCCAACGCTCAAAAAAACAAAATAAATTTGTGCTTCGTTGATAGTTTAGTGCAGATTGAAAACGACTATAAAATAAGAGCTAAATGATTGACATACAGACTGAAATGAATGAACACCAGCCCCTAATCGAGTAGGCTGCCCCACCAGCAAAGGCTGATGGGGAGAACATCTCACACCACTCCCGATAAAAAATCGGGATAAATTCCCGTACGGGTCTCATATACGGCGGTTCGTTAATGAAACCTTACTTGTTTGTAGTATTCCATTAAACTGATATAACCACGCATTTCCAATCTCTTGATAGTGATCGTAGTTCCGACAATGGGGGTTTAATTATATCCTGACCAAAAAATATAAAAAAAGAGCCGAAGCTGATGTAGGATTTATGTTTACCGCATACAATTTTCGGAGAATACTTAATATCATTGGAATAGAAGTGTTAAGGAAATATTTCCTTCTTGTTTTTATGCTTAAACGTGCTTTTTTTAGCTCATTAGAAGCTTTTTGGCAGCAGAAAATTTTGATTGCTAAAACCGTAACTCAAAAACTAACCATGCTTAGAATCAAAATATTTGCTAATTTTAGGCAACTATTTTATGGAAAACCAAATTATAGCGGAGGTTATTAGACAAACTGCCGTTGGCAACAAGCTGGAAATCCGTCAATTCAAGAAAAATGACAACTGAATTGATAATTTTGTATCTTTGATAAAAAGTCGAATAAAATGAATTTAGAAGCTCGAAAAATTGAATTTGTGCAGGAATTTTTAAAACTTCAAAGTGAAGAAGCGGTTTCTCGTCTTGAAAAAATATTAAGAAAAGAAAAAAAAGCATCAGACGAGCGAATATTTGAACCAATGACTCAAGATGAGTTGAATAAACGAATTGACCAATCGGAATCTGATTTCCTAAACGACCGATTTAAAAGTAGTTCTGAACTTTTAGCCAAATACGAATAATGACATTGAAAATTATTTGGTCTGAATTTGCCGAAACTCAACTTGACGAAATCTATGAATATTACGAAAAAAAAGCAAGTCAAGAAGTTGCCAAGAAACTTGTGAGAGGAATTATTAGCGAGCCAAAAAAGTTGATAAAAACACCACTAATCGGACAAGAAGAAGAATTATTAAAACACAGAGAAACTGAATATCGATATTTAGTTTTCAAAAACTACAAACTGATTTATTCTGTGGACAATCAAAACGGATTTATAAAAATTGCCGATGTTTTTGATACTCGACAAAACCCACCAAAACTGAAACGAACGAAATAAAGCCAGTTGCCAACAGCACCTAATAGCACATGGCCGCATTAGGGTCATTAAGGAAAATGATTAGTAAATTAAACATACAAGAAATCAACATAAATATGGGTAGTGAACGGCCACGTGCCATAGCTGCCAGACGTTAGCCTTTATTAAAAAAAAACAATATGGAAACAAACTATCGAAAATTAAGTTACATATTTCTATTAATTATTCCTTTAACAGTTATCGGATTTTACCCCAGTTATTTTGGTTTATTCCCAGAATTTAATGAACATATTGACACTCTTGTCCATTTACACTTTTTCTTGTCTGCATTATGGATTGCTATATTAATAATACAGCCACTACTTATTGTAAATAAAAAATATAAATGGCACAAACTTATTGGAAGGAGCACTTTTGTAATTTTCCCATTATGGATATTAAGTTTTCTCGTAATGATTTATAAAGTTATAGAAAAGGAAGATTATGATTATTTGGTTTTTCCAATTGGAAATATGCTCATATTGATTATTCTATATTTTCTGGCTATTAAGCACCGAAAAACAACTGCTAAACATATGCGATATATGATTGCATCAGCAGTCGTGCTTATTGACCCAACTATTGGAAGGTGGACATTTAATATTTTTGAAAATGACTTAATAGCAATGCCAATTACATATGCTATTATGAATTTAATTTTAGTAGGACTAATTTGGATGGACAAACGGAATGGAAAGGATTATAAACCTTATGTTGTAGCCTTAATATGTTTTGTAATATACAATATAGCATTTTTCATTGTGTATCTGACTTAAAGATAATTTTTTGAATAATATGAAAATATTAATAAAACAAAGGCTAACAATTAAGTATCGTTTTCGGCCTTTGCCGAATATGTACTGTTTGTTGAACTAAACCGATGAATTAGTACGACACCTTAATATTATTGTGGAATCAATTTTTTTTGGTGTTACCTACTCTAAATTAGGCAAGTCTTTTATGAGCAATAATTGACGATTTTTTGATTTTTTTTATACATTTTAGTTCTTTTATTGACATAGATTTTACGGTTTTTCCAAGTGGACTAAGCTTTTTGATGTATCTTGGACATAGATTTCCCAAGTCTATTTGAATAATTAGACTATACATTTTACATTCAATTATTTACGGTTTTTTCGATTGCATATACAGGTGGTGCTCTTTGATTACAAAGCTTCTGATATCGGAATTAAAGTAATGGTGGTCATTCCCACTGTAGCAGCCAATGCCCCCAATCCAGCTTATAATGTTGAACACTTTATTTATAACAAAGAAGATGATTACTACATTTGTCCGCAGGGCAATAACCTGAGAACTCCCGGAACTTGGCATCAAACCAGAACGTACAGATTCAAGAGATACACAACAAAAGCGTGTAGAAGCTGCCCTGTCAAAGAGCAGTGCTCTAAAGCCAAATA